>JAIRTK010000351.1 GCA_031254955.1 Opitutaceae bacterium | reverse complement strand
CAGGACGCTGTTTGTTGATTTTCATGAAGTTTATTGTATGATATTTGATGAAAAAGTAATTTTTATGATGTTCGTATCAATCAAGTTATCAAGTAAAATCAACAAACAGCGTCCTGACCCCTTCGGCTTGGCTGGCGCGGAGAGTAAATCCCGCCATAGCATTTTTCAAAAACATCATATCATTTTTCGACGACAAGAAAGAGCTTGCGCCCAACTCGAAAATTGGGAAAGATTCAAGCATGGGTGTTGTTGTGAACTCAAAAAAACAGATTCCAGACTTCAAAGAGTCTGGGGTTAAAGTCATCAGGATTAAGCCTCTAACCGCTGATGAAATGATTCTCTTGATTAAAAAAGCCCGTGCTGAAAAATCGCCGGCAAAACGCCGGAAAATCATAGATGAAATCGTCAACGGGTTTTATGGTGAGAAAGTCGTGCAAATAAGAAAATGCCGAAAATCCAGAGAAAAAACATCCCAAGGCCTGTAATTGAACACCTCGTGATGCGGGCCATCGAGCGGGGTATTTATTGGATTGGATGGGGGTGCGCCAATTCGAGCATTGGATTTCTGGAAATCCAGAAGTTCCAGAGGGCGTATGGTTCAAACGCTTTGGGGCCGAACCTAAGGGGTCAATCCGAGAATTGTTGATTGTTTTCATGAGATTTCATCTCGATAGCGGGATATTCTGGAGCGCACGGAATCAGGTTTGCCCATATGCAGGTGCTCTGCAAGCCAGCGGATGGGCACGCTGCTGGTTCTCTGTAGCGTTGTCCCAATTGCCAGTTTCCATTCGGGGCACGGTAATTCACTTTTCATTTCGGACTGACTTTTCATGCTTAAGAGCGTCTAACAAAAAGAATGCTTGAGCGAAGAGACACAGCGGACACAGAGGTGCGCGGCGGCGGATGTAGGGGCTTCGCTTGCGAAGCCCGTTGCCGGACAGCAGCCGCGCGTGTTTGTGTTTCATGCGACTGCGCCGGCGCACTGGCGGAAGCAAATCCGTGGCACCCTTCCGCGACGGGCTTCGCAAGCGAAGCCCCTACATCCTCGCCTTTCCCCTCGCTTTTCATACCGTCTTTCGCCCTACCCTTAACGGCTTCCTTAGTGTGATTTTCATTCGCAAAGGGTATCAGTCATTGCGTTTTGATTTCCTTGGGAAGGCTTCTGCTTTGCATCCCATTTGGCGGAGGCCTCGGAGAGGCCTCCCTACCGGCTTTTGGAAACGATCTCGGTTAATGCGGGGCGGGGCGGCGGCGGCGGTTTTTTCGCGCGGGGGGTTATCGTGTCAGGATTTCGCGCAGGGCGGCGATGATGGCGCGGTTTTGCTCCGGCGTGCCGATGGTGATGCGGATCCAGTCGGGCAGGTTGTAGCCGTCCATCGGGCGGACGATGATTTTGCGGCGTTGCAGGGCGTCGAAGACTTCGCGGCCTCGGCCGGTTTTCACCAGGAGGAAGTTGGCGTGCGAGGGCACGTAGTCGAGGCCGCCGGCGAGTCGCGGGAGTTGGTCGGCGAAGTAGCGGTGGCCTTCGTCGTTGGCGCGGCGGGTGCGCGCGAGGTGTTCGTCGTCGTCGAGGGCGGCGGCGGCGGCGGCGGCGGCCATGGCGCTTACGTTGAAGGGTTGGCGGACGCGGTTGAGCGCGGCGATGACTTTTTCGTGGCCGATGGCGTAGCCGATGCGCAGGCCGGCGAGGCCGTGGATTTTGGAAAAGGTCCGCAGGAGGAGCAGGTTTTCGCGTCCGGCGCGGATGTGGCGCAGTAGGTCGGGGCGGAGGGGGGGGGGGAGGTATTCTTGGTAGGCTTCGTCGAGGACGGCGAGTATGTGGGGGGGGGTGGCGTCGAGGAGGCGGTCGAGTGTTTCCGGCGCGAGGGTGGTGCCGGTGGGGTTGTTGGGGTTGCAGATGATGAGTAGGCGGGTTTCCGGCGTGAGCGCGGCGAGCAGGGCGTCGGGGTCGTGGCCGAAGTGTTTCATGGGGGCGATGGTGGCGGGCGCGTTGAAGAGCGCGGCGACGAGTCGGTAAACGGCGAAGGCGCCTTCGCTGACGACCATGCCGGCGCGGGGCGAGAGGTAGATGTGGCCGAGGAGTTCGATGAGTTCGTTGCTGCCGGCGCCGAAGGCGAGGTTGTTGGGGCCCAGGTCGAGTCGGGCGGCGAGTTTGGTTTTCAGGGAGTGGCAGGCGCCGTCGGGGTAGCGGTGCATTTCGCGGGCGGCGGCGTGCATGGCGGCGATGGCTTTCGGCGAGGGGCCGAGTTCGTTTTCGTTGGAGGCGACTTTGATGATTTCGTGGTAGTCGAATCCGAGGGCGCGGGCGAGGTCTTCGATGGGGCGGCCTGGTTCGTAGACGGGCAGGTTTTCAATCCAGGGGTTGGTGGTGGTGGTCATGGTGTTTTTTCGGGTGCGTGGAAGGTTTCGGCGGAGAGCACGCCGATGCCGGCGGCGGCGAGGGCGGCGGCGGCGTGGGTGGTGTCTCCGTCGGGGCGGATGACGACGAGGGCTTTGCCGGGGGTGCCGCTGGCGAAGGCATACATGTATTCGACGTTGATGCCGGCGGCGCCGGCGGCGCGCAGGGTGTCGGCCAGGCCGCCGGGTTTGTGGGCGACTTCGATCGCGAGCACGTCGGTGGCGCTGGTGGTGAAGCCGGCGTTTTCGAGGGTGGTCCGGGCTTCGCGCCATTCGCGGATGATGAGGCGGATGATGCCGAATTCGCTGGTGTCGGCGAGGTTCATGGTGACGATGTTGATGTCGGCGTCGGCCAGGACGCGGCAGAGGCGTTCGAGGTGGCCGGGGCGGTTTTCGAGGAAGACGGAGAGTTGCTGGAGGTTCATGGTGTGGTGGGTTGGGGGGGGCGGGTTTCGGGTTCGTCGCGGTGGTCGATGATGCGTCTGGCTTTGCCTTCGCTGCGCGCGATGGTGTTGGGTTCGGCGAGGATGACGGGGATGCGCAGGCCGGTGATGTGTTCGATGGCGTGCGCGAGGCGGCGGCGCATGGTTTCGAGTTCGCTTACGCGGTCGCCAAACATTTCTTTGGTGACTTCGACGCGTACGTCCATTTGGTCGAGGCCGGCTTTGCGCGTGAGGTGGATTTGGTAGTGCGGGAGTGTTTTTTCCACGGAGAGGAGCGCCGTTTCGATTTGCGAGGGGAAGATGTTGACGCCGCGGAGGATCATCATGTCGTCGCAGCGGCTGCCGATGCGGCGGATGCGGCGGAGGGTGCGGCCGCAGGCGCAGCGTCCGGGCATGAGCGCGGTGATGTCGTGCGTGCGGTAGCGCACCATGGGGAATGCTTTTTTGGTGAGTGTGGTGATGACGAGTTCGCCTTCCGTGCCGTCGGGGAGCAGGGCGCCGGTGGCGGGGTCCACGATTTCCGGGTAGAAGTGGTCTTCGAAGAGGTGCAGGCCGTCGTGTTTGTCGCATTCGATGGCGACGCCTGGGCCGATGATTTCGGACAGGCCGTAGATGTCGAATGCTTTGATGCCGGATTCGCGTTGGATGTAGGCGCGCATGGCGTCCGTCCAGGGTTCCGCGCCGAAGATGCCGGCGCGGAGTTTGAGTTGGTCGAAGGAGTGGCCGGTTTCTTTGATGCGTTCGATGAGGTGGATGAAGTAGGAGGGGGTGCAGCAGATGGCGGTGACGCCAAAATCTTTCATTACCAGCAGTTGTCGTTCGGTGTTGCCGCCGGAGATGGGGATGACGGTCAGGCCGAGGCGTTCGCCGCCGCAATGCGCGCCGAGGCCGCCGGTGAACAGGCCGTAGCCGTAGGCGTTTTGCAGGACATCGTGTTCGTCGAGGCCGGCTGCGCAAAAGGCGCGCAGCACCACTTCGCTCCATACGTCGAGGTCTTCCTGGGTGTAGCCGACGACGATGGGTTTGCCGGTGGTGCCGCTGGAGGCGTGGATGCGCACCACGTGGCTCATGGGTTCGGCGAAGAGGCCGTAGGGGTAGGTGTCGCGGAGGTCGTTTTTGTCGGTGAAGGGGAGTCGGGCGAGGTCGTCGAGCGAGCGTATGTCGGCGGGCGCAAGGCCGCGTTCGTCCATGCGTCGGCGAAAGAGCGCCACGTGGTCGTAGCATCGGCGGATGGTATCCTGAAGGCGTGATAGCTGGAGCGCGCGCAGCGATGCGGGCTCCATGTAATCCGTCATGCACTCGGGGCGGATGTCAGGTCTCATGGGTGGGTTTGAACTTTCCAAGGAACGCGCGGAAGGCAATGAAGAAAATAG
>JAIRTK010000158.1 GCA_031254955.1 Opitutaceae bacterium | reverse complement strand
TTGGGGTGGCCGCGGTGAGGCCTCCATACCGGCGCTTCCGCCCCAAGGGGCGGGGCGGCGGCGGGCGCGGGGGCGGACGCGGGTTGGCGAACAAGTCGCATGAAAAGACTCTCTCTGGGCTCCGTGTCCTCCGTGCCTCCGTGGTGAAATCTCGCTTCTCAGTCATTGAAAAGAGCAGGGAACCATAAAAAGAAAGTGGGAAAAGAGTGATGGGAAAGAAAGTGGGAAGTGGGAAGAGGAAGATAATGTAGAGAGAATGAGAATGAGAACGATGGGGGGGGTTATAACAAGCTTACGGGGTCCACGTCCAGGACTTGGACTATATCTTCGGGCCAGGGGAATCCGGCGCGGAGCCGGGCCAGGTCGGCTGTGACTTTGGTGACGGTGGCGGTGAAATACCAGAGTTGGTAGCGGTATTCGTCCTTGATTTTTTCTATCGGCGAGGGGGACGGGCCGCGCAGTTCGACGCGGTTGCCCAGTTCGCGTTCGACGAGGCGCGCCCAGTGTTCGGCGAAGAATTGCAGTTTCTCCGGGTTCGGTCCGCGGAAGAGGTGGTGGATGAGGTGCCGGTAGGGCGGGTAGCGAAAGTCGCGCCGTGTCTTCAGTTCGTTCGCGGCGAAGCCGGCGAAGTCGGCGTGGCGGGAGAATTGGATGGCCCCGGCTTGGGGCGTGAAGGTTTGCACCACGACTTCGCCGGCGCGGTCGCCGCGTCCGGCGCGTCCGGCGACTTGCACGAGGAGTTGGAAGGTGCGTTCGTTGGCGCGGAAATCGGGGATGTGCATCGAGATGTCCGCGTCGATGAGGCCGACGAGCGTGACGTTGGGGAAATCCAGTCCTTTGCCGATCATTTGCGTGCCTACGAGGATGTCGAGTTTGCCGGCGCGGAATTGCGCGAGCACTTCGCGGAAGCGGTTTTTGCGCGCCATGGTGTCCGTGTCCATGCGTTCGATGCGGGCGCGGGGGAGCACGCGGCGCACGGCTTCTTCGACGCGTTGGGTGCCGAGGCCGCGCCAGCGGATTTTGGGCGAGCCGCATTGGGGGCAGCGGGCGGGCGCGGGGCGTCCGGCGCCGCAGAGGTGGCAGCGCAGGTGTTCGTCGGCGCGGTGGTAGGTCATCGCGATGCTGCAGTGTTCGCAGCCTTCGACGTGGCCGCATTCGGTGCAGAGCATGCTCGACGAGTAGCCGCGGCGGTTGATGAAGAGGATGGTCTGTTCGCGGCGTTCAAAGCGGGCGTGCATGGCGTCGATCAGGCGGCGGGATAGCGTGGTGAGGCCGCGCGAGCGCATGACTTCGAGGCGCATGTCCACGATGTCGATGTCGGGGAGGCGGCGGTCGTCGATGCGGTGGGTGAGTTGGAGGAGGGCGTATTTGCCGGCTTCGGCGTTGGCGAAGGATTCGAGCGAGGGGGTGGCGGAGCCGAGCAGGCAGTGCGCGCCGGCGAGTTTGGCGCGCATGACGGCCACGTCGCGTCCGTGGTAGCGCGGGGTTTCGTCTTGTTTGTAGGCGGGTTCGTGTTCTTCGTCCACGACGATGAGGCGCAGGTTGTGCACGGGGGCGAATATGGCGGAGCGGGCGCCGACCACGACGCGGGTTTCGCCGGTGGCGAGCGCGAGCCAGCCGTCGAGGCGTTCGCCTTCGCTCAGGTGGCTGTGCCAGACCACGGCGCGGTGGCCGGGCGCGAGGGCGTCGAGGCGTCCGCGCAGGCGCGCGACGGTTTGCGGGGTGAGGGCGACTTCGGGCACGAGGAAGATCACGCCGCCGCCGGCGGCGAGTGTCTCGTGGATGGCGTGCAGGTAGACTTCGGTTTTGCCCGAGCCGGTGACGCCGTGGAGCAGCGTGACGCCGAAGCGGGCGGCGCGTAGCGAGGCGGCGAGCGCGGTGGTGGCGGCGTGTTGGGCGGGGTTGAGCGCGGGCGGTTGCGTGGCGACGGGTTCGCCGGCGGCCCAGTCGTCGGCGTAGGCCACGCGTTCGACGCGGCGGAGTTCTTCGCGGACGAGTCCGCGTTTCACGAGCGCGGTGGCGGTGGCGGCGGTGATGCCGAGGCGCGCGAGGACGAGGGATTTTTTTTGCGGTTTGAATTGTTGCGCGAGAAAGGCGCAGAGTTTCGCCTGGCGGGGCGCGCGGTGGCCGAGGGTTTCGAGTTCGCCGGCGCCGGGCGGGCGGGCGAGGGCGAGGAATTTTTCCTGTTTCAGGCCGGCGCCGTTGCGCACGGCGGCGGGGAGCATGGTCTCGATGATCGCGTCGATGCCGCATGCGTAGTAGGCGGCCATCCAGCGCGCGAGGTCGAGCAGGTCGCCGGTCAGCGCGGGGAAGGGGTGGACGAGTTGGGCGACGTTTTTGAGTCGTTCCAGAGGAAAATCGCGCGGCGGGCCGATTTCGCCGACGATGCCGAGGCGCAGGTGGTTGACGACGGGCACGCGGACGAGCGAGCCGACTCGCGTGTGCGCGCGAAACGGCTCCGGCACGCGGTAGTGCAGGAGTTTGTCGAAGCCGGCGAGTGGATGGACGCCCACAAACATGGTCGGAGGTGCGGGAAACGATGCGGCGCCGCGCCAAAAACGCGAGTCGCCCATGAGGGTCCATGACGCAACACCCGGAGCCGGGAAGCAAGGGCAACGTGCATGGCGGCGCATTGGGTCGGGGGAAAGTGTGTGGGGGTTTTTTTGGGAAAAGGGGTGGGAAGGGAGGGAGAAGGGAAGGTGGAGGGGAGTTTTCAGTTTTCAGATTTCAATTTTCAGTTTTCGGATTTCGCAGCTTTCGTGGCTTGGTCCCGAAAACTGAAAACCGAAAACTGGAAACTCCCCCAAAACCCCATGTCTCCATGATTAACAAGAGAAGCCCTTCCGCCATGAACGCCGTGCTTGCGCATCGCGCTCCTGCCCTGTTAATCCCTCGCGCCTTTAACGAATGGATACCTTGCTCATCGAAGTCCCCGTGCCCTCCATGGGGGCCACTGTGACCGAACTCACCGTCATCGACATCGTCACGCAACCCGGCGCGACCGTCTCCAAAGGCCAGAAAATCGCCGAACTCGAAAGCGACAAATCCGTCTTTGAATTCGAGGCGCCCTGCGACGGAACCATCCAGTCCATCATCGTCCGGGCCGGGGACATTCTTCCGCCCGGCGCGCCTTTTCTGCGCATCGAAACCGCCGACCTTTCCCTGAAACATCTCGCCATCGCCACCGGCTCCGCCAGCTCCGCGCCCAAGACAAACCCGCCACCCGACAACACTGCCGACGACGCCGCCACCAACGCCACTGCCGCGGCTAACACCGCCGCCGCCGCTAACGCCACTGCCGCAGCACCCGTCACCGCCGCAGCTCCCACCAACGCCATCGCTACCACCGCCGCCACCGCCAACAACAACAACACCGCAGCCGCCGCTACCGCTACCGCCACAGCAGCAGCCGCCGCCGCGTCCAAGCCATTGGCCGGCCCCATCCCAGCGGACTCCGCCCCGGCGACCCCCAGCCCCGTCTTCATGGCCTCCTCCGCATACTCGCGCCCGCCGATGCCCGTCACGCGCGCCGGCACCACCCCGCTCTGGACGCCCCGGGCCATCAAAATCGCGCGGGAAGCAGGCCTAGACCCCGCCGCCATCACTGACATTGAAGCCACCGGCCCCGGCGGACGCGTCTCCGGCGACGACGTAACCCGCCACCTCGCCACACACGCGTTCACCACGCCCGCCGCCGTGCCCGCGCCAGCCGCCACGCCCGCCGACGACGGGACGGTTTGCATCGCCGGCGTCGGCTACGCGATCCCCTCCGGCGTCCGCTTCAACAAAGAAATCCTGAAAGCCTTCCCCGACATGACTGAGGCGGAAATCGTCAAACTCACCGGCATCCGCGAACGCCGCTACGCCGCCGAAGGCGAGACCGCCACCGGGCTGGCGGTCATCGCCGTGCGACGCGCCGCCGGACAGTCCGGCATCGACCTCGGCGAAATCGACGGCGTGATCATGGCCACGCTCCTCCCCGACCAACCCGTGCCCGCCATGGCCAGCGCCCTGGCCAGGGAACTCGGCATCCCGCGCGCCCTGGCCTTCGACCTCAACGCCGCCTGCGCCGGCTGGCTCTACGCGCTCGAAGTCGGCCGCGCCTTCATCCGCTCCGGCACCGCGAAAAAACTCATCGTCGTCACCGCCGAGCTGCTCTCGCGCATCACCAACCCGCGCGACCACGCCACCGCCTTCCTCTTCGGCGACGGCGCCGGCGCGGCCATCCTCACCGACGCGACCGGCGGGCACCGCCTCGCGCGCATGGCGCTCTCCGGCGACGCCGACCAGTTCGCCGCCATCCAGCGGCCCGGCGGCGGCGCCCGCCGCCCCGTGCCCAACGCCGCGGGCAACGACCGCGACGACTTTTTCCTCCAAATGAACGGCGCCGCCGTCTTCAAGCACGCCGTCATCGCCTTCGCCGACCTCATCGCCGACACCCTCAAACGCCACGACCTCGCGCCCTCCGACATCGCGTGGATCGTCCCGCACCAAGCCAACGAACGCATCCTGCGCGCCGTGAGCAAACGCGTCGGCATCCCCTACGAACGCTTCGTGGTCACGATCGGCAAATACGGCAACACCTCCGCCGCCAGTGTCTCGATGGCGCTCGGCTGGGCCGCCGAGGAAGGCATCTTCAACCCCGGCGACAAGATCATCTTTTGCAGTGTGGGCGCCGGCATGACCTTCGCAGGCGGATTGCTCGTCTGGTGAGGCGACGCGGGCAGTCCGCCCGTGAAAAAAACAGTGGGCCTTACTCCCTGCTCGTTCCTCTGTCCTCTTCAAGATGCTTTGGAAAATGGTCGCCAAGCGATAGGGCGCCTCTCCGAGACCTCCGCCGGACGGAGAAAAAAGTTTGGCATTTCATAGGCACCTGCGGCGTTTTCACGGAGGCCTCGGAGATGCCTCCCTACCTTGGGCTGGTTTGCGTTGGGTGGGGCACAAGGTGTCCTCCGTGTGACATCAGTTAAGAGTTAAGGGTGCTGGGTGCTGGGTGATGGGTGATGGGCGATGAATGAAGTGAGAAGGGCGAGAAACAAATCACTTTTTTGTAGGGGCGTCGCTTGCGACGCCCGGTTTGATAACCGTGCTCCAGCAAAGGCTGTGCACCAGCAACGGGCTTCGCAAGCGAAGCCCCTACATTGCTTTGCTTCTAAAGGGTGCTTTTCACTGGGAAAGGGTATCATTCGTTCACTGCCCCTCATCCTCTCCGCGTGAGTTTTTGTTCTTCATGCCTCCGTGCTTAAAAAAAGAGGTTCCCCGCTATTTTCGATGAGACAGCAAAGCCCCGGAGGGGCGACGAGCGCCAAACTCCAGCAAAGGCCGTGCTCCGGCAGCGGGCTTCGCAAGCGAAGCCCCTACATGGCTTTGCTTCTAAAGGGTGCTTTTCACTGGGAAAGGGTAGCAGACACTTTTGCCGGGCGAGCGGCGCGGGTAGCAGAGTCTGAATGCAAAATGGCGTTGGCCTGCGCTGCGATAAGGCCGCACCGGCTGTCGGGTTCACACGGTTTCGAGCAGTTTGTAGATGCGGGCGACCATTTTGCCGGCGTCTTCCAGGAGGCCGGCGGCGATGAGGGCGTTGTCCAGGATTTGCTCGGCGATCAGCGCGGCTTTCTCCGGGGCGGCGGCGCGCGTGGCGAAGAGGTGTTTGATGACGGGCGAGGCCGGGTTGATTTCCAGGTTCACGCGGAGGGGCGCGGCGGCTTCGTCTTTGTTCATGGCTTTCATCATGCGGCGCATGTGCGGGGTCATGAACTTGTCGGCATTGAGCGCCAGCGCGGGCGAATCGACGAGGCGGTCGCTGGTTTTCACCTCGGCCACGCCGCGGGCGGAGAGGGTTTGGGCGAGCCATTCGAGGAGCGTCTTGGTGTCGGCTTCGGAGAGTGTGGCGTCGGCGGGGGGCTTGGGCGCGTCGGGGAGTTTCACGTCGGCGTGGTCGGCGGCGGTGAGTTTTTTGCCGTCGTATTCGCGGACGTTGTTCATCACGTATTCATCGACGGGTTCGTAGCAGAGGAGGACTTCGAGGTTGCGGGACTTGAAGCCTTCCAGATAGGGGCCGCTTTCGATGGTTTCGCGGCTGGCGCCGACGAGGTAGTAGATTTCGGCCTGGCCTTCCTTCATGCGCGTGACGTAGTCGGCGAGCGAGGTGGTTTTGCCTTTGTCGGTGAGCGAGGATTCGTAGCGGAGGAGTTTGGTGAGTTGTTGTTTGTGGGTGAAGTCGAGGGCGGCGCCTTCTTTGAGGAAGATGCCGAACTGCCGGTGAAATGCGTCGTAGGACTCGGGGCGGGATTTGGCTTCGTCTTCGAGGAATTTGAGGAAGCGTTTGGTGATGACTTTGCCGATTTTGTCGAGCAGGGCCTTGTCTTGCATGGTCTCGCGGGAGATGTTGAGCGGGAGGTCTTCGCTGTCCACGACGCCTTTGAGGAAGCGGAGCCATTCGGGGAGGAGGTCTTTCGGGCGGGCGTCGATGAGGACTTTGCGGCAGTAGAGGGCGACGGCGGGTTCGAGGCGGGCGAGGCCGTAGCGTTCGGTGTTTTCCTTGGGGACGAAGAGGAGGGCGTTGATGGAGAGGGGGGCGTCGGCGCTGAAGTGCAGGCGCAGGCGCGGGTCGTCGTAGGCGTGGGCTTGGAATTTGTAGAATCCGGTGTAGTCTTCGTCCTTGATTTCGTTTTTGTTGCGCAGCCAGAGCGCTTGGACGGTGTTGATGCGTTTGCCGTTGAGGTTGATGGGGAAGGTGACGAAGGCGGAGTAGCGTTCGAGGAGGTCCTTCATTCGTGAGTCGGCGGCGAAGTCGGTGGCGTCGTCTTTGAGTTGGATGACGATTTTGGTGCCGCGGCGTTCGCCGTCGGAGGGCGAGAGGGTGTAGGCGCCGGAGCCGTCGCTTGTCCAGGCGTGGCCGGGTTCGCCGGCGCGCCAGGAGCGGGAGCGGACCGTCACGGTTTTCGCGACCATGAAGGCGGAGTAGAAGCCGACGCCGAACTGGCCGATGAGGTTGGCGTTTTTCTGGCCGGATTCGCCGAGGGCTTTGAGGAAGGCTTTCGAGCCGGAATGCGCGATGGTGCCGAGGTTTTCGACCAGCTCGGCGCGGGTCATGCCGATGCCAAAATCCTGGATGGTGATGGTCTTGGCGGTGTCGTCGGTGGTGATGTTGATTTCCAGCGGGAGGTTGTCGTCGAGGATGTTTTTCTCGGTGAGCTGGAGGTGGCGGAGTTTTTCGAGGGCGTCGGACGCGTTCGAGACAAGCTCGCGGATGAAGATTTCCTTCTCGGTGTAGAGCGAGTGGATGACGATATCAAGGAGCTGCTTGATCTCGGCTTGGAACTCGAATTTCTGGGGAGCGGCGGCGGTGTTTGCGGCGGCGTTTGCTTCGGTGGTGTTTGTGGTGGTGTTTGCTTCGGTGGTGTCGGACATGGTGATATGGGTGGTGGTGTTGGTTGCGTGTGTTGGTTGAGGGAAGGTGGTGCGGTTGGTTGAGGGAAAATAAACGGAAAAACGAACCAATAGATTAAATCGTGGAGGGAATGCAAAACAGGATTGGCTTGCGGAGACTCAAGAGTGTAATTCAAACCAAAGCCACGCCCGCTTTCCTCGTTCTCGTTCTCTTTCTCGTTCTTTATTCTCGTTCTTCATTCCTCGTTCTCGTCCTTCGCTCTTCTTTCTCTTTCTTTTTCCTCGTTCTTCTTTCTCCTCGTTCTTCTTTCTCCTCCGGGCGATGCCGTTGAGGGAAAAAGAAAAAGAGAACGGAAAACGAGAACGAGAACGAAGAACGAGAACGAGAACGAAGAAAGAGAAAGAGAACGAGAATGAGAAAGAGAATGAGGAACGAAGAACGAGCTTGACCGCATGGCTTCACTTTGAATCGCATCCAAGCTCAACCGCCTTCCCATAGGCATTTCCGTCCCCATGAACCGCAAGCAATTCCTCAAAACCCTCGCCATCACCGCCGCCGCGCCCTCGCTCGTTCGCGCCGCCGCTCAATCCCCGGCCCCCGCCGCCTACACGCCGCCGAAGCCGGTCGCCCAACTCCCCTCCACGGTCTTCCCGCCTGCCTTCGACGACGCCGGCGGGTGGACGCTTGCCCTCCTGCCCGACACGCAAAAATACACCAACGAGCACCGGTTCCCCGATGTCTATCTGCGCCAGGCGCGCTGGCTCGCCGAAAACAAGGAGCGCCTCAACCTCCGCTTTGTCGCGCACGAGGGCGACATCGTGGACACCAACGTCCACTCCGAGTGGCTCGTCGCCAAGGAGGCGCACGACATTCTCTTCAACCACGGCGTCCCGTTCTCGCTCACCACCGGCAACCACGACCTCGGCCCGTGGGGCGGCACCACCTCGCGCGCCACATTTCTCAACGACCACTTCAACGGACGCCACTACCGGCACAGCGCGAAGTCCGGCCTCTTCGAGCCGCACCACCTCGAAAACAGCTGGCACCGCTTCGCCACGCCTCACGGCGACAAACTCCTCCTCTCGCTCGAATTCGGCCCGCGCGACAGCGTGCTCGAATGGGCGGATAAAATCGCCGGCGACAACGCGGAGCTCGACACGATCGTCGTCACGCACGCCTACCTGTTTTCCGACAGCACGCGCTACGACTGGGCCGCGAAGGGCAAAAAGCAACGCTGGAACCCGCACTCCTACAAACTCAGGCGCGACGTGAACGACGCGCAGGAAATGTGGGACAAGCTCATTTCGCGCCACGCGAACATCCGCTTCGTGTGCTGCGGCCACGTCCTCCACGCCGGCACCGGCTACCTCGCCAGCGCCGGCGCCGGCGGACGCGTGGTGCACCAGATTCTGGCGAACTACCAAGGCGGCGTGAAACCCGACCGCGGCCACGGCGGCGGCGGCTTCATGCGGCTGATGCGCTTCAACGACGACCGGAAAACGGTGGCCGTAAAAACCTACTCGCCGTGGTATGACCAGTGGCTCGACGACGAGGCAAACGACTTTTCGCTCACCTTGTGAACGCCGCGCGCGGCGGCGGTGACGGCGGCATTGTCGCGGCGGCTCGCTTAATTCTCCAAGCCTGCAAAACTATGAAAACAACCCCCGTCCGCATCCTCGCCAGCCTGCTGGCCTTTGCCCTCGCCATCCCTGCCGCCGCCTTCGCCAACACCGCGATCGAGCCGGCGCCCCGTGGCGAAAACTGGGTGAAGCGCCACGAAGGTTTCGTCGAAATCGCCAAAAAGGAAACCGGCTGCCAGGCGCTCTTCCTCGGCGATTCGATCACCGACGGGTGGCGCAAAAAGGGACTCGAAACCTGGAATGAAAACTACGCGCCGCTCCACGCCGTGAATTTCGGCATCAGCGGCGACCGCACGCAGCACCTGCTCTGGCGCCTGCAAAACGGCGAGATCGGCGCGCTCCGCCCGAAGGCCATCGTGATGATGATCGGCACGAACAACACCGGCTTCGAGAGCGACAAGAAAACCCCGCGCAACACCCCGCCGGAAATCGCCGGGGGCGTCGCCGCGCTGGTCAGCCACCTGCGCGCGAAACTGCCCGATGCGAAAATCCTCCTGCTCGCCGTGTTTCCGCGCGGCGAAAAAGACTCGAAACCGCGCGCGCAGGTCAACGAAGTCAACACGCTCATCGCCCCGCTGCACGACGGGAAAAGCGTCTTCTACCTGGACATCGGCGCGAAGTTCCTCGCCGCCGACGGCACGCTCCCGCGCGACATCATGCCGGATTTGCTGCACCCCAACGAGCAGGGTTACAAAATCTGGGCCGACGCCATCAGGGAACCGCTCGCGAAGCTGTTGAAGTAAGGGCTGGCTGGATGCCGGCTGCGGGAAACTTAGTATTTCTATCCACATATGCACTGATGTTACGCGGCACGCGGGATTGCGTGGCGCGGGCGTCGGGTGGTGTGGCATGGGCGTCCCCGCCCATGTTTTCGGGCGGTGGCGCCGCGAAACACGGGCGGGACGCCCGTGCCACGCAAACCGGCGCTGCCGCGCCTTCGCGAAGCCCTGAATGCCTTTGACTGCGTAACATCAGATATGCATAAGCAACCTATATGGTTCCAATACTTCCAAAAAACTTACGGGACTCCCACCTTGCAGCCGGTCGGGCATTTGTCTGCATGGCAGCTTGCCTGGTGTTGGGACTTCTCCTGACAACAAACACTGGATGCCGGCGGGCGGAAACCCACGCCGGGACTTATTACAAGATAAACGATTCCAATCAGCGACTGGTGATTGACTCCAACGGCGAATGTTTTCTCGCCACAGGAGAACATGGACGCTGGGAAATCCACGGCACCGGCATCTTTATCACCCTCGCCGGCATTGAGGGTGAAGCCTCCGGTTATGTAAGTGAGGGAAAACTCAGTTTTGAATCCTCGACGACGCCGGTCGGCTCACTGCTGGGCGGATTATGGACCCAACAACTTCCGGAAGAACTCCGGCGCGTTGCCATCGATCGGACAAGCAGTGCCGCATCACCACGAGAAACACCAATCGCCGTCTATTGGCAACAGGCCCAGTCATGCCTTGCATTATTCAAGGAAGCTGAAACCGCCGTCTTAAGTTACGTGGCACAATTCCACTCCGCTGGCACGCTCCCCGTCACCGAGGGCGGCAACATTGATGATGATAATGGTCCGGTAAAAATCACCGGGAGCAGAGGTGAAGTCTTCGCATGGGGAATGCCCGGTCAGCTCTTCACCCTCGACCAAGTGCTTCACGGCAGCATGTGCCTTGCTGATCGCCGCATCGCCTGGCCCGCGGGCGACGAACCCGCCGACCAGCTCCTGCATCCACGCAATTTCCCCGTCTATAACCAAAGAAGAAACGGCTTTGTCATGCCGGCGCATCCAGAGGCCAATGTGCTGGATTGGACGCCATATAATCGCATGGAATGCTCAGCCATTGGACCGCCTTCCGCTGTCAATCTTTCCGATGGCACAGTGGATTTTTCGAATGGCGCGAATTTTTATCTGGATGCAATGGCGCCACTGCGAGGCAATCGCGTGGCGTATGTGGTACTGGTGAATGTTCCCCTGCCCACGGCCCGGGAGCTTTCAAAACATATCAACATCGGGATGGATCAGGCTGAGAAAGACTATCAAGTCGAGGGACGGTTTATATTTGGCGCTCCTGAAAAACAGGGCACAGGTGTCACCTGTTACTACATGCTGATCAGCATTTGATCATCAATTGTCAGCATCCACGGGACGGAATTCCAATAAGGTGACTGATGTTACGCGGAGGGCGATTTTGCAGGGACTTCGCTTGCGAAGCCCGTGAATGGGAGGCGGGTTTCATCAGGCAGGCATAAAACCGCAAAGCGGTTTAATAACAGAGGGCAGGGTTGCGCGAGGAACGAGCGCTACCCTGTCTTGCTTGAAAAATCGAAACAACTCCGACGGGGTTGCACACCACTCAAAGATAAAGATAAAGATAAAGAGGAAAGAGAAAGAGAACGCAGGAGGCGGGAGGCGGCCGCTTTGGGTTACACCGCCCCCGCGTAGCGTTGCAGCACCTCGATGTATTCCCAGAGCGGGCCGCGAATGCCGCGCTGGCGGAGCTTTTCCATCGTCGCCACAAACGCCGGCGGCGGGTCGCCCACCACCCAGTTGTGCGCGTTTTTTCGCACTGTCCACAGACGCGAATACAGGCCCTGCACCGTCAGCGGCGGCTCCAGATAAAAACGCGGCACGCCGAGGAAATCCTCCGGCCTCCCGCCCGTCGCTCCGGGGCCGGCCTGCTCCCAGAGCGCCGTGCCGGGATAAATCCTCATGCCGATGGTCGCGAAATAAAACGCCCCCGGCAGCGTCTCCGCGCGGCGCAGCGTTTCCTCGACCGACTCCGGCGTCTCGCCCGGACCGCCGAAAATCAGGAAATGGCTGTATTTGATGTCGAGCGCGGCGGCGTCCTCGCTGATGCGGCGCACGTCGTCGTAGGTGAAACTTTTCCCGTAGCGCGCGAGCACCGGGTCGCAAAAACTGTCCGAGCCAAACTCCACGTGCCGCAGCCCCGCGCGCCGCATCAGCGCGAGCAATTCGCGGCTCACCCCGCGCGGACGCAGGAAACACTCCCACTCCATGTCGATGCCGGCCCGGATGAGCGCCTCGCACACCTCGACCACGTGGTCGTCGCGGGTGTTGAAAACCGAATCGACGATAAACGTGTAGCGCACGCCCTCCGCCGCCAGCCGCGCCATCTCCTCCGCGACCTCCGGCCCGCTGCGGAACCGGCTGCGCCGCCCCTCGATGAGCGGATACGCGCAGTAACAGCATTTCAACGGGCAGCCGCGCTGGGTCTGCACGCCGATGAGCGAGCCGTGCGCCGCATAGGCCCTGAGCACCTCCGGATCGTGCGCGGGCTTGGCGGTGAACCCCGCCTGCACGGCCCGCCGCGCGTTGCACTGCGTCGCGCCCTCCGCGTCGCGCCACGCCACGCCCGGCAGCCCCTCGACGCCGCGCCCGTCGCGCAACGCCGCCAGCAAGGCCACGAGCACCGCCTCGCCCTCGCCCTGCACGCCGTAATCCGCGCCGGTCAACTCCAGCAGCTCCTTCGGAAAAACGGAAAACCCGCTCCCTCCCACGATGAGCGGCGCGCGCGTGCGCGGACGCAGCCGCCCGCAGCAATCCGCCAGATCGCGCACGAACGACAGCGGATTGTGGCTCTGCGCGTTGTCGATGTTCCGCAACGAAAGCCCCACGAAATCCGGCTGAAACGCGTCGAGGCACTCCTCGATCGTGCCCCGCCCCGCGTAGGAATCCCACAGCCGCGTCTCGAAACCCGCCGCCCGCAGCGCCCCGTCCACATAACTCAACCCCAGCGGATAAACCGGATACGGCTGCTCGTAGCGGTTGAGATTGATCAACAAAACCCGCCCGCCCCCGCCCCCGCCGCGCGGCCCGCGGCCATCCGGCGGTATCCCTGTTTCGGATACATCCTGCGCGATCCCCGCGCGGCACTGGCACCTGTGTTCGTCGCTCATCGGTTCACCTTATTCATGCTGCGTTTTCCCATTAGCCTTGGCGCGCCGCGCCACGCGTTTCAACTCCACGATTGCGAGCGCGCCCAGCACGACCAGCGCCACCGTGGCGCCCAACGCCTCCACCACCGGGATGCGGCTCAACGCCAGCACGCCGAACGAGGCCGCCGTGCTCAACGCCGACAGCCGGATGGACGGCGGCGGCTCCTCGCCCCGAGCGTCGTTCTCCGCGTCGAAAATCGCGTAGTTGTGGCTCAGGCAGACACCGAGAAACGCGCCCAGCAAATGAAACAAATTCAAGTCCCGCCCCGCCAGCCCGAGCACGCCAAACGCAAACAAACACGACCCCACCGGCGTCGCGAAAATCCGCGTGCCGCGCCCCACGCCGTAAATCACCCACATGCTCAACCCCACCAACGCCAGCCCGAGCGCGCTCAACCGCAACGCCGACACGCGATACCGCGCGAACAAACGGTTCAACGTCTCCAACTGGTCAAGGCTGATGGTGCCCAGCCCCGCCGGCGGCTCCTCGCCCGGCGCGTGATTCGCCACGGTCAAAAACCAGCATTCCCCCGGCGTCGTGGACATCAACAACGCCATCCGCCCGCGCAACGCCCCCGCCAGCGCGCGCGCCGCCCCATCGTAATTTCTTGCCGCCATCATGGGCATGGCCGGCAGGGAGGTCTCTCCGCGCCTCCCGTCGCCCGAGGAAACCCTCTCCGAATCGCTTCCGCCAGCCGCGCCTTCCCGCGGCCACCCCGGAGCGGCCACCCCGCCGCCCATGCCCGCGGGACCCGATTGAAATTCCCCATCCCTCTCCGCCGCCGCCGCCCGCTCGCGCCACGCCGCGAAAAACGCCCCGAACTCCTCCGCGTCAAACTCCCGCCGCTCCAGCGCCCCGCGAAACTTTCCGGCGAAATCCCCGCGCACCAGCTCCGCCAGCCGCGCGCCCCCCGCGACCCAATCCCCCGGCAACGGCAACGCCTGCCCCAGCGACGCCGCCGCGCTCCCCGGAAACGCCTCCGCGTGCCACGCGAAAAACCCCTCCAGCGCCTGCCGGGCCGCGCCCGGCGTCGCGCCGCGCGTCAGGTAAACCGTGCGCCGCGCCGACTCCCCGAACAACGCCCGCAACTCCAGCGCCTCGCGCCGCAACTCCGGAGTCGGGATTTCCAGCTCGCGAATATCGTCGCGCCAATGCAGCAGCCACGGCCCGCCCAACGCCGCCGCCGCGATGACGCCCAACGCCGCCCGCGCCACCCCGCGCCCGCGCCGCGACGGCCTCGCCTGCGCCCGTGCAAACGCCCGCGTCCGCATGAACGGCTCGCGCACCTGCGCGAACCACAACAACGCCGCCGCCAGCGCCGCCAGCAGCCCCGCGCTGACAAACACCCCCAGCTGGCGGATCAACGGCAGATCGGAAAACATCAGCAACGAAAACCCGATGACCGTGGTCAGCGCGCTCCCCAGCAACGGCTTCATCAGCCGGCGCGCCTTCTCGCTGTAGTGCTCGCCCGGATACAACGGCGGCTGGAGATAAAGATAAAACCCGTAGTCGATCGCCACGCCCGCCAGCAGCGAACCGATGACAAACACCAGCACATGCACGCGCTCAAACGCCAGCGTCACCGCCACCCACGCCCCCAGCACCGCGCCCAGCACGACCGGCGCGAGATGCAACGCCTTCACAATCCGCCGCAGGCAGACCGCCGCCACCCCCAGCACCGCCGCGAGCGAAAGCGCGTTCAGCAGCGACATCTCCTGCCGGATGCGGCGGCTGTTTTCCTCCGCGAACCGCGCGATGCCCGTCCACCGCAGCTCCACCCCCGGCTCCACCGCGCGCGCCGCCGCCAGCGCCTCCTCCACCGCCGCGAACACCGGCCCCTGCCCCGCCGCCTCCATCGGCTTGTCGCGCGTCAACGCCCACACCAGCGCCACCCCCGCCGGCGCCTCCGGCTCCCCGCCCGGCGCCAACACCCTTTCCACCAACCCCGGCAACAGCAGCAACGGATCCGCCGGCAGCGCCTCCTGAAACGCCAGCGCCTCCGGCCTGGCCAGAAACGCCTCCAGCTCCGCCGCCGCCCGCCCCGCCACCCAGCCGGCAAAATCCCCCCCCGCCCCCGCCATTCCCCCCGCCGCCGCCACCGTGATTCCCGCCGCCGCCGTAGTTTCCGCCGCCACCGTGGTTCCCGTCGCCGCTGCACCCGCCGCCGCCCCCATCGCCGCCGCCGTTTCCGCCACCGCCGCCGTTTCCATCGCTGCCGCCATTCCTGGTAGGGAGGCCTCTCCGAGGCCTCCGCCGAGCGGGAAACCCAAATCCGAATTTCTTTCGTCTTGCGCGCGTTCTCGCGGAGGCCTCGGAGAGGCCTCCCTACCAGCCATGCCAACAGCACCCGCGCGAGACGCCGCCATCGCGGCCTCGAACTCCCGCCGCTTCTCCGCCAGCCAGCCGGGCAACAACAACTCCATGCGCTGCTCGAAAATCTGCCGGCCCAACGCATCGCGCGAACGGGTATCGTCCGCCATCTCCACCTCGACAAACGCCGCCGACGCGCGCAACGCCCCCGCAAACGCCTCCACCGCCCCCGCAAACGCTTCCGCCGCCCCCGCCCCCGCGCCACTCCCCGACGCGTGCAACACACCCGCATCCGTGCCGCTCCCCGACGCGCGCAACGCCCTCGCCCCCGCGCCACCCTCCGCTGCGCGCAACGCCCCCGCGCCCGCGCCACGCCCCGACGCGTGCAACACACCCGCATCCGTGCCGCTCCCCGCCGCGCGCAACGCCCCCGCACCCGCGCCACCCTCCGGCGCGCGCAACGCGAACAACGCCACCCGCGCCTGTTTCTCGTTTGCCAGCGAACGCACCACCGCCAGTTCCGCCGCGCGTTCCCCGCCCGGAACCAAGTCGAGGAGATCGTGCGAAATCTTCCGCGAAAAATCCAGCGACCACAGCCACGCCGCGCCCAAAACCGCCCCGGTCAGGAGCAGGGCGCGCGCGAGCCATTTTTGTTTCAGGGGATTCATTGCGGTGCGATTCAAAGCGGTGTCACTCCATCTCTCATCTTTCCTCTTTATCTTTATCTTTCCTCTTTATGTTCATCTTTCGTCTTTATCTCCATCTTCCATCTTCATCTT
>JAIRTK010000116.1 GCA_031254955.1 Opitutaceae bacterium | reverse complement strand
ATCGAAGTGCTCGAACAGCGCGGGCAGGACTTTTATCTGCGCGTGCGCGGCCCCGGCGGTTGCGGGCGCCACCTCGTGCACAAGGGCAGCATCGCCATCGACGGCATCTCGCTCACGGTCGCCGAGGTCGAGGGCGACGCCCTCGCCGTGTGGCTCATCCCGACCACGATGTCCGTGACCAACCTCCGCGAAAAACGCGCCGGCGACCCGGTGAACCTTGAGTTCGACCTGCTCGGCAAATACGTCGAAAAACTCCTCACGGCGCGCGCGTCCGTCGCCTGATTTCCTCCAACACAACCCCCCGCACCATGCGCGCCACGCTTACCGCCCTCGCCGACGAACTCCGCCGCCTCAAGGCCGACGGCGTGACCACCGTGGCCGTGTCCGACGAGAGCATCGCCACGCTCCGCCGGCTCGTTCGCGCCCGCGCCCCGTCCACCACCGTGTCGCCCGCCGCCGCGCCGCCCACTGCCGCGCCGGCTGTTGCCGCGTCGCCCGTCCGTCCGCCCTCCTCTTCCCTGCCCGACGCTACCGCGCCGTCCGCCCATCCGCCCGCCGCTCCTTCGTCCGACGACGCCGCGCCCGCGCCCCGCGTCTATTCCCAACTCCGCGAACCTGCGAAACGCCCCGCGCCGCCGCCGCCCGCGCCCAAACTCCCCCCGCCGCCCGCCGTCACCCTGCCCGAAGGCGACAAACAAACCCGCTGGGACGCGCTTCACGCCCTCGTCGTCAACGACCCGGTCTGCCGCGGGCATGTGCGGCCCGGCAAAAAAGTCGTGCTCGGCACGGGCAGCCTTGACGCCAAAATCTTTTTCTGCGGCGAGGCTCCCGGCCAGGAGGAGGAAATCCAAGGCGAACCCTTTGTCGGCCCCGCCGGGCAGCTCCTCACCAAGATGATCCAAGGCATGGGGCTTGCGCGCGGCGACGTTTACATCGGCAACATCATGAACTGGCGGCCCGAGCTGCCGGTCGTGCCCGGCGGCGCGCAATACGGCAACCGCCCGCCCACCGCCGAGGAAATGGCCTACTGCCTGCCGTATCTTCGCGCGCAACTGGACATCGTGCGCCCCGAGGTCATCGTCGCGCTCGGCTCCACCGCCGCGCAAGGTCTGCTCGGCGCGGGCAGCTTCAAGACGCTCGGGGAAGTGCGCGGACGCTGGATGCAATTCTTTGGCACGCCCGTCATCGTCACCTACCATCCCGCGTATGTTTTGCGGCAGGAGGAACACGGGAAACGAATCGCCAACCGCACCAAGCGCGCCGTCTGGGAGGATTTGCTCAAAGTGATGGAGCACGAAAAAATCGCGCTGCCGATCTCAGACCGGCAGCGCGGTTATTTTTCGGTCGCTCGCGGATAACCCGGCCTTTGCACCGCAGCCATTTGATATACGGGGCGGAATCAGGACTTATCCCTTGCTGCGTGTAACACCAGTTAACAAAACGGGGTCCCCGCTTTTTTCGATGGCTGGGCAGTTGCGGAAATTTTTTAACCACGGAGGACACGGAGTCCGGAGGGAGGAGTTTAATGAAAAGACTCACGCAAAGATACGGAGACGCAGAGGCGCGGAAAGGATTGTAATACCAATTCCCAATGAGATTTGTCCTTTTGTAGTCCGATTTTGCTCTTTCTCTTTATTCTTTATCTTTCCTCTTTCTCTTCCTTCCTCCCATTACTGGTTGGAAACGAGGAGAAAGATAAAGATAAAGAGGAAAGAGAAAGAAATGGGCAGCACGGCGGCTATCCATCCAAAAGAATAAATTTTGTTCGGAATTGGTATAATAAACCCCTTTGCGAATAAAACTCACACAAAGGAAGCCATTAAAGGCAGAACGAGGCGTCCCGCCAGGCGGAGAGGATGGTTTGCATTTCATGGGTAAATCGAAACGTGGTGACGGAGACCTCGGAGATGCCTCCCTGCCTTCCTTGTGAAACGAAATCCGCGTAACATCAGTTAATAAAGGATGGACCCTTATCTTTCCTCTCCGGCGGCACCGTCCGGAGGCGGAAGAAGAAAGATAAAGGAGAAAGAGGACGTGGCCTTGGTTTGGAGCGCCTCTTCTTTTTATCCCTTCTTTTTTTGCGCTTTCACTTATCGGCATGAGCGGCTTGCGTGGACGGCGTCATGCCCGTCTCCCATGAAACCGCCGCCACCAATGCCGCTGATGCCTCCGCCTTCATCCGGCATGTCCGGCTGGCCGGACGCACGCGCGGGCTGGTGAAGGCGCTGGGCGGCTTTAACAAAAAACACCACTCGCTTCCCGACGCGGTCAACGCGGTCACCACGGCGTTTCTCGGAAAACTGTGCGCGGGGGAGCTGGCGGAGGAATGCGAGGCGTTTTTCCAAAAAACCCGCGCCGCGCTCGGTTATAAACGTCGCGAACTTTCGCTCGACGTGGCCAGCCCGTCCGCCGTGTTGTCGGCGCGCGATTTCACGCTCGAATGGGACTACTCGCTCGACGAGGGCGCGCCCGATGAATGGGTGCTCACGCGCACGCTGCG
>JAIRTK010000095.1 GCA_031254955.1 Opitutaceae bacterium | reverse complement strand
GCCAGCTCGAAATGTCGCAAAACGCCTCGATGCAACAATGGAGCTTCGAGGAAGTGGACACGAAGCTCCAAGGCATCATGCACGGCATCTTCCGCATCTCGTCCGAGACCGCGAAAGAGTTTGGCGAGCCGCACAACCTCGTCCTAGGCGCGAACATCGCCGGTTTCCGCAAAGTGGCCGACTCGATGATCGACCAAGGCGTCGTCTGACCGCCGCCCCGCCCCCTTGCCCCGCGAGTCGGGGGGCGTGCATGAAATTGGCGCTGATCGCTCCCAATTTATAAACTGTCACGAGGACCGGGCGGAAGGTCGTCCTGCTGGTTTTTGGCATAGGTGCGTTTCAAAGAGGGGCAGAAATCAAAAGAGACGAGGAAGGGCGCTTGCGCAAGGAGCGGCGGCGTTCCGCCGCCGGACGAGGCGGACGAGGCAAAAGCCTCGCCCGTTTGCGATGGGGCCGTGCGAAAGCCAGCGAGGGTAGTGAGGGAAGCGAGAGAAGCAGGGAGGTGAGGGAAGCGAAGGAAGGGCGCTCGCATGGCTCGCGTCCGGCGGTGGGACGCCGCCGCTCCTTGCGCGAGCGCTTTTTGGGTCCAATAACTGAGGTTCTCAGTTATACCAATTCCCAATGAGATTTATCCTTTTGTAGTCCGATTTTGCTCTTTCTCTTTATTCTTTATCTTTCCTCTTTCTCTTCCTTCCTCTCATTACTGGTTGGAAACGAGGAGAAAGAGAAAGATAAAGAGGAAAGAGAAAGAAATGGGCAGCACGGCGGCTATCCATCCAAAAGAATAAATTTCGTTCGGAATTGGTATTATTGGACCCTTACGCGGGTTGGCGTAGTGCAGGCGCGTCCGGCGGCGGTAGGGCGGCCTCGGCGAGGTCTCCGCCGGGCGGGGCGGGATGTTTGGATTTTCGTGGGTAAATCGGAGCTTGGCGGCGGCGGGCAATGGCGGGGTTTTATGCCGGTCATTTTTTTATGGCCAGCACCTCGAAGCCGCCGCCTCGGAAGGAGAAGGGCCACTTGGCGGGCGGGAGGCGTCCGATGGTTTTTTCCAACAGGCTTCCGAGGCGCGGGAAGATTTTTTTCAGGACACCGAAGATGTAGGCGAGGTTTGTCGCCTTGCCGCGCCCGCGGGCATAGATGATGGTGAAGCCGTTTTTCTCCAGCAGCGCCGAGAGCGTTTTCGGCGAGAAATAATACAGGTGCTCCTCGGGCTTGAGGTGCACCCAGCGTTCTTCCATGAGGTCGCGCCACGGGCTGTCGAAGTTGGGTGTGTGCAGGAGGAAGACGCCGCCTTTGACAAGCACGCGGTGGGCTTCGGCGATTTCGGCGCCGGGGTCGCCGTAGTGTTCGATGACGTCGTCCATCACGATTGCGTTGAAGGAGTTCGCGGGGAAGGCGACTTCGCGCAGCGGTTGGTTGTGGACGGGGAGTTGGAGTTCGTCGCGCACGTGGGCGAAGGCGTTGCCGGAGAGTTCGATGCCTTCGGCTTTCCAGCCGCGCCGCCGGGCCTCGGCCAGCAGGTAGCCAAAGGCGCAGCCGACATCGAGCAGGCGGCCTTTTTTGGCGTGTTTTTCGATGGCGTCGAGTTGCGTGCGGAAGAAGCGGCGGTGGAGTTCCTGGTCCACGGTGTAATTGTTGTAGCCGGTGGTCGCGTCTTCGCCGCGTTGGAAGTAGGCGGCGTTGCGGTAAGTGGCCATGATGGCTTCTTGCGTGAGGCGCGGGTTGACGAAGGCGAGGCCGCAGTTTTTGCAGCGGACGATGCGGTAGGTGGCGCCGGACTCGCCGGTCTTGCGATAGAGGGTTTCGCAATCGGAGGTGTCGCAACCGCAGCCGGCACACGCGACTTGTTCAACATCAATTAAATGGGGGGGGGGGCGGTGTCGGCGGCGTGGGGTTGAGGAGGGCGCGGGCGGCGCGTTTGAAGCAGGGCACCCAGAGGAACAGGCAGGAGAGCAGGAGGCTGGCCAGCGTGAGTTTGGCGCCGGAGGCGAGGCCGCCGGGGGCGTATTCGATGCGGATGCGGTGCTGGCCGGGGGCGAGCGGGATGGCGCGGAGGGCGTGATAGGCGGGGAGCAGTTCGTAGCTGACTTGCACGCTGCTGGAGAGCGTGGGGTTCGCCGGGTCGGGCAGCGAGCGGACGCGCCAGTCTTTGGAATAGGCGTCGGTCATCACGAGAAATGCCGAGAATTGCGTGCTGACTTCGAGCGTCCAGTGGTCGGTGGATCTGTTGAGCAGGCGGATGCTGTATTGGCCGGCGCCGGGGTCGGGCGCGAGGACGGGGGGGGCTTCAAGGAGCACTTCGTTTCTTGGGTTGAAGCCGGGCTTGGTCATTTCGGCGAAGATTTCGTCGCGGTTTTTCAGCACGCGGTGGTTGGCGACGACGTAGAAGCGCGGCAGCGGGTCCTGCATGGGGACGACGCGGATGGTGTTGTTTTCGGGGACGAAGGCGAGGCGTCCGCGGAGCATGGCGAGCATGGGGGGGACGCGCCATTCCCATTTGGGGATGTTCTGGTTGGCGCGGTCGGGGGAGAGGCCGTTGGCGTAGTGGACGAACTCGGCGTAGCGTTTGAGGACAAAGGGGTCGTAGCCCCAGATGCCTTCGGACTTGAGTTCGATGGCGGACTCGGGGTTGAGCATGTTGAGGGTGCGGTAGTCGCCTTGGTTTTTGGCTAGAAATTCCTTGATGGCGGGATAGGCGGCTTCGGCGGAGGGGAAGGAGGCGATGGACTGGCGGGCGACGAGGAGCACTTCCGTCAGCGCCACCGCGCCGATGGCCCAGGCGAGCCGGGTTTGTCTGCGGGCGGCGAGGAGGAGCGCGCCGGCGGCGGCGAGGGCGAGGCCGGCGAGGGCGAGGGAGAGGCGGGGAACGGTGTCAATCGAGACGCGGGTGGTCGTCACATCAATCGTGAGGCCGGCGCCGTTTGATGCGACGGGAATGACTGGGAGTTGTTTTTTGTCGAGCGGGATGCTTACGACTTCGGTTTTGGGGGTGATTTTCACCGCTTTGCCGGTCTTCCGGTCAATTTTGGTGACGACAAAGACGGTGTCGGCGTCGGAAATTTTCACGGTGTCGTTGACTTGATACCGGGCGCCGCCGTCTGAAATGTTCCATTGAGTCACTTTGTGTCTGGTTTCCTCAAAGAATTTGGGGGACAGGTAATATTCGCCGGTTTTCTGGCCGATGGCGGCGAGTTTGCGGGCGGCGTTTTCCCAGAAGCCGGTGCCGCTGGCGGCGGCAAAAAGCAGCGTGGCGATGCCGAGTGCGAGCGCGCCGGTATAGAGCCAGCGCGGGGCTTTTTTGGCGGCGAGGAGTTCGTCGAGTCCGCGTCCGGCGAGGAGGGCGAGGAACATGACGAGGAAGAAGATGAACTTCGAGGTGCCGCGGAACATGCTGAAGCCGGGGAGGGCGTGGTAGAGGATGTCGTAGAGGGGAGTGCGCGAGCCGAGGGCGAGGAGGGCGATGGCGGCGAAGAGGATGGCGTAGAGGCGGCGGCGTCCGCGTTCGGCGGCGAGGCCGTTGAGGGCGAGGAGGAGGCCGGCGGCGCCGAAGTAGAGGCTCATTTCCCAGAGGTAGCAGCGGCCCCAGTAGGGGGCGGCGGCGGACATGTCGCCAAACAGCCAGGGGGCGAGGAGGGTGAGGATGTTTTCCGGGGGAAAGGCGAACATGGCGGCGAACTCGCGGGTGGCGCCGCCGGCGCGGACGGATTCGGAGGCGGCGGCGAGGCCGGGGAGAAATTGCGCGGCGGCGAGCGCGAGCGCCACCGGCCAGATGAGGAGGAGGCCGAGGAGGGCGCGGGGTTTGCCGGCGACGGGGCGCAGGAAGACGAGCGAGTAGAGGCCGGCGACGATGGCGGTGTAGTAGAAATACTGCGAGTGGCCGGCGTAGATTTGGAGGGCGGCGGAGGCGGCGGCGAGGAGGAGCCAGCGGTAGTCGCGTTTCGCGAGCCAGCCGTCGATGCCCCAGAAGATGAAGGGTATCCAGGCCATGCTGGCGAGGTTGGACATGTGGCCGGCGTAGGCGTGGAGCATGTAGGGCGCGCCGAACATCATGAGGGCGGCGGCGAGGAAGGCGCCGGCGGGGCGGTGGCCGCGCGAGGCGGACCAGCCGTAGATGCCGAGGCCGAGGAGCCATTGGTGGCCGAAGACGAGCCAGTTCATGGCGGCGGCGACGGGCATCCAGGCGACGAGCCAGTTGGGCGGGTAGAAGAGCGCGGATTGCATTTGCCCGAGGAAGGGCTGGCCGCCGTAGTTGTAGGGGTTCCAGAGGACGAGGTCGCCGTTGGCGAAGCCTTCGAAGGCGAGTTTGTAGGTGTAGATGTAATAGGCGAAGGAGTCGGTGCCGGGCGCGGAGAGGACTTGCGAGGCGCTGACGAGATACTTGCCGAACATGCAGGCGGAGAGGAGGCCGAGGGCGAGGCACCAGGGGAGGTGGCGGCGCTCGAGGTCGATGGCGGCGAGTTTGCGGTAGGTGGCGCGAAGGTTGGGCATGGTCGCGGGAAATTATTTGGCGTTGAGCGTCGAGGTGGTTTGCGGGCGGAAGATTTCCGGGATCTGGCTCATGTCCACGCCCGGCTGGGCGGGGATTTGCGCGGGCGAGCCGAGCACCGGGGCGATGGTGC
>JAIRTK010000058.1 GCA_031254955.1 Opitutaceae bacterium | reverse complement strand
GGGGCCGGGGGTCACTCGCGTTTGGTGATTTCGCGCGGGTTGGACTCGATGGGTTCGATGGTCTCGGAGAGTTTTTTCACGCCTTTCGCGCCGAGTTCCTCGAAGCGGCGCGCGCCGGGGAGGACGGTGGACTGGAAGGAGCCGATGGATTGGTTGTAGGCTTTCACGGCGGTTTCGAGGTGGCGTCCGATTTTTTCCAGGTGCTCGGCAAAGGTGGTGATGCGGTCGTAGAGGTCCCGGCCCAGGCGGCTGACTTCCTCGGCGTTTTGCGAGACGGTTTCCTGGCGCCAGCCGTAGGCGGCGGCTTTGAGCAGCGCGATGAGCGAGGTGGGCGTGGCGAGGAGGACTTTTTTCGCGATGGCGCGTTCGAGGAGCGTGCCGTCGGCTTGGAGCGCGGCGGTGAGGAAGTGGTCGCCGGGCACGAAGAGGACGACGAACTCGGGGGCGGGCTGGAATTGCTCCCAATAGTTTTTCGCGCCGAGGGCGTCGATGTGGCGTCCGATTTTCTGCGCGTGCTCGGCGAGTTTCGCGGCGCGCGTGGCGGCGTCGGCGGCGGCGTCGGCGTCGCGGTAGGATTGCACGGGCGATTTCGCATCGACGACGATGCGCTGGCCGCCGGGCAGGCGCACGACGAGGTCGGCGCGGAGCGCGCCGGAGGTCTCCTGTTCGGTGAAGTCGCAGTAGGGGAGCATGTCGGCGAGTTCGACGACGCGGCGGAGCTGGAGTTCGCCCCAGCTTCCGGCGTAGCTGGTGGCGCGGAAGGCGTGGGAGAGCTTGGCGGCTTCGGTTTGGAGGCGGAGTTGCGCGGTGTTGAGCGATTCGAGTTGCTGGCCGAGCTGGCCGTAGGCGCGGGCGCGGGTTTGTTCGAGTTCGTTGATTTTGCCGTCCACTTTTTCGAGCGATTCCTTGAGCGGTTTTACCAGCGAGTCGATGGCTTGCTGGCGGGCGGCGAGGTCGCCTTCGGCTTTTTGCTGGAATTGGGCGAGGGTGGTTTTGGCGAGGTCGAGGAAGGCGGCGTTGTTGGTCTTGAGGGCGTCGGCGGAGAGCGCCTTGAACTCGGCGGTGAGGCGGGCGTGGGCGTCGGTGAGCGCGGCGAGTTTCTCGGCGGCGGTGGCGCGTTCGGTCGCGAGGGCGGTGCGTTCGGCGGCCAGTTCGGCGGCGAGGCGGGCGCGGGCGGTTTCGGACGCGGCGAGTTGCGCGCGGGCGGCGTCGAGTTCGGCGGCGAGGCGGGCGTGGGCGTCGTCGCGGGCGACGAGGCGTTCGGCGAGCACGGCGCGTTTCGAGGCGGCGAAAAGCCAGGCGAGGGTCGCGCCGATGGCGGCGGCGAGGAGCGGGAAAATGATGGTGGAAAGCGGCATGGCGGGAAGGTGGCGGAGGGGGGAGTGTGGCGGGGCGGGGAGTGTGCGGGAAGGAAATGTGGCGGCGGGAGTGTGAAGCGCTAAGGTGGAGAAGGGCGCGGTGGTCGCGGTGGTCGGGAAGGGTTTGATTTTCAGAATTTGGAACAGAAGAGAACGAGGAGAGCGATAAACAAGGAGGTTCGTGGTGAGTTAACAATAGCATCCGGAGGACTTGTGCATGGGAAATCCGGGACGCCTCTTCCGGCTTGTAGTCTTAATGGGTTGCAAAATGTCTTTTTGGGGGGAGCGGTTTTTGCGCGCGGGTTTTCATTTCGTGAAGCGCTTCAGATTAAAGGCTAATACCACTTTCCACCCAGTTTCACCTTTTACACCAATCCGTTTAACCACGGATTGCACGGATGAAACGGATTACACGGATGCTTAATTCATTTAAAAACAAAGGGTTTAATCTGTTCCATTCGTTGAAATCCGTGCGATTCGCGGTCGGCTTGGAGGGTGTTTTTTGAGAAGGTTTTTGATTAAGAAATGGTATAAGGTTGCGCGGCGCGCAGGGTCTTGCGCTTGCGGCAGGTCGCGGGCGCGTGGGAGGCGGCGCGGGTAATTCGCGGACTGGCGCAAGGCCGGACGCGGCACAATCCGCCGCGCCGCGCAACTTTCGGCCATAATAGAAAACATGCGTCTTTTTATTTTTTGGCCCGGCGCAGTTTTGCGCGGGCGAGTTCGCGCATGTCCACGGCCACGTCGTCCTTTTCGAAAATCTCGCGGCCAAGGAGGTGCTCGATCACGTCCTCCATCGTCAACACGCCGCTCGTCGAGCCAAATTCGTCCACGACGATCAGCATCTGCTGCTGGGTCTTCAGAAAAACCTGGAGGGCGTTCGCGGCGGTGATGGTCTCGGGGATGAAATGCGCCTCCTGCATGTGTTTTTCCACGAGGTCGGCGTCGCGGTCGTTGGCCTTGGCCTTGAGCAGGTCGCGGCGGCGCGCGATGCCGGCGATGTCGTCGATGGTTTTGCCGTAAACGGGCATGCGTCCGAAGGGGAGGTTGGGGAACTCGCGGAACACGTCGGCGATGGCGGCTTTTTGGGGGAGGGCGGTGACGACCGTGCGCGGCGTCATGATCGCGTCCACCCGCACGTCGTCGAGCGAGAGCGCGTTGGCGATGAGGCTGGATTCGTTTGCGGTGATGGTGCCTTGGCGCGCGCCGCGCCGCGCCAGGAGGATGATGTCCTGGTCGAAGCTGGCGTGTTGCGCGGGCTGGCGCACGACGAGGCGGACGATGAGGTTGCAGAGCCATGTCACCGGTCGGAGCACGCGGCACAGCAGGTGCAGCGGATAGGCGAGCAGCGGCTGGAGTTTGCGGCGGTGGGCGACGCCGATGTTTTTCGGGATGACTTCGGAGAAGATCAGGATGGAGAGCGTCAGCGCGACCGAGACGACCCCGAGGATGGCGTTGCCGAAGAGGTGCGCGGCGGCGGCGCCGATGATGACGGAGCCGAGGGTGTTGGCGATGGTGTTGAGCGTGAGGATGGCTGAGATGGTTTCGTCGATGCGCGTCCTCAGTTTTTCCAGAATTTCCCCGCGCTGCCGCCTAGTCTGCTTGAGCGATTCGATTTCCGTCTCCGAGGTGCTGAGAATCATCGCCTCAAACATCGAGCAGAAAAAGGAGCAGCCGAGCGTGAGGACGATGGCGAGAATGAAGACGGTCATGATGGCGTAAGGCAGGAGGCGGATGATGGCAGGCGGGCCGGGTTTTTCGACCAAAATTCGCGGAGGGCAATGCCTAATCGTTCCCGTTTTCGTTTTCTTAATCGTTCTTTTAATCGTTCTCGTTCTCTTAATCTTAATCGTTCTCTTGATCTTAACTGAGGTTGCGCGGAGGAGTCCTTTTGAACCTTCCAACGCAATCCGCCCAAGGTAGGGAGGCCTCTCCGAGGCCTCCGCGAAAACACCCCGATTTCTCCATGAAAATCCAAACCGCCAGCCCCGCCCGACGGAGGCCTCGGAGAGGCCTCCCTACCGGCGCTGCCGCGCCTGCACTGCGCCGGTCCGCGTAATATCATCAGATAGTAACTCTTAATCGTTCTTTTGAGCGCGGCTTTTTTCAAAATGGCACGGAAGAGAGAACGAGAACGCGAACGCGAAAGAGACCGAGAAAGAGAAAGAGAACGAGAACGAGAAAGAGAACGATTAAAGGGAGGGGGGCTGATTAAAACTTCGCTCTTTGGGGCGGGCGCTGTCCGCGCGGGTGTTTGGGCGCGCGTTTATTTTTTGCCGCCGCGGAAAATCTGCTCCTGCTCCAGGCCGGTCAGGCGCTGGATGCCGCCGATGAGTTTCCACAGCACGAACATCAGCATGACCATGCTGGGCAGCACGATGACGGGCCAGCTCCAGATGTTCATCCGGCCGAGTTCCGCGTTGAACGCCTCCGTGCCGGGCGGGCTTTTCAGGAGGTGGCGCGCGAGTCCGAAGTTCAGGATCGCGCTGACCAGAAACGTGCCCGCCAGCGCGCGGCTGGAGCGGGCGAGCAGGTTTTCGAAATCGCGCTGGCATCCGCGCGCCGCCAGCGCCGTGTCCACGCGCGCGGTGTCGAGCACCTGGTCGTTGTAGATGATGGTTTTCACCAGCGGGCGTTTGGTGCGCGCGGACAACAGCACAAACAGGCCGATCACGGAGGGGACGGACGCCTCCTTGACCGCAAACCAGAAGCCGTCGAGTTTCATCAGCCCGAATCCTCCCGTGAGCAGCACGCTCGCGAATCCGATGATGGAGATGAAATTGGCCTGCCGTCTGCGCGCGAAATCCCAGAGTCCGTAGCCGGTCGGAAACGCCAGCGCGATGACGAGGCCCCAGATCGGGCCGAGCCAGCGTTCCGAGCTGAATTTCATCAGGATCAGCGACGGCACGGCGATGTTGCAAATGATGTTGAGCAACAGATTTTCGCGTCTGGGCGCGGCGGCAGCGGTGGCGGTGGTGGCGGCGGCGGCGGCGGCAGCGGCAGCGGTGTCGGCAGCGACAGTGGCGGTGTCGGCGGCGGCGGCGCTGGCGTCAGCGGTAGTGGCGGCGGCGCTGCCGGCACCGCTGGCGTCAGCGGGAAGTGGAAACGGCATCTTGCCGCTTGGGGCAAGCGGCGGGGCGCCGCTTCCACTCTGGGCGGCATCGTTGGTGGCTGGCTGGTCGGAAGGCGTTGGCATGTGAAAACTGGAAACAGGAAAGGCGCCCACGTTGCACGACCGCGCGGCCCGCGTCAGGGAGAATTTCCGGGCGCGCGCGTTTTTCCTGTTTTCACGCGGGCGGCGTTGCTGTGTGCTGGCGGCATGATTCTGCTCGGAGTCAACATCGACCACTGCGCCACCGTGCGGCAGGCGCGTTACCGGCGGGCAGCCGCGACGACCGGCGGCGGCGTGGAGCCTGATCCCGTCCTGCTCGCGGTCATGGCGGAGCGCGCGGGGGCGGACGGCATCACCGTGCACCTGCGCGAGGACCGCCGCCACATCCAGGAGCGCGACGTGTGGCGTTTGCGCGAAACCATCGCGACACGGCTCAACCTCGAAATGGCCTGCACGCCCGCGATGACGGAGTTCGCCCTGCGGCTCCGCCCCGAATCCGTCTGCCTCGTGCCCGAAAGCCGCGAGGAAGTCACGACCGAGGGCGGGCTTGATGTCGCCGGCGGGCGCGACCGCGTGGCCGCGTGTATCGAGGCGATGAATACAGCGGGCATCAGCACGAGCCTTTTCATCGACCCCGACCCCGCGCAGATCGAACTCGCCGCGAAACTCCGCGCCCCGTGGGTCGAGCTGCACACCGGCGCCTACGCCAACGCGTATCACGACGCGCGCGCCCGCGCCGCCGAATACCGGCGCCTCGCCGCCGGAGCGGCGCTCGCGCATGAGCGCGGCCTCGCCGTCAATGCCGGCCACGGCATCAACTACGTCAACATCGCCGAGGTGCGCGCGCTCCCGCACCTGCGCGAACTCAACATCGGCCACAGCATCATCAGCCGCGCGCTCTTTGCCGGCATCGACGAGGCTGTGAGGGAAATGAAGAGGCGGATGAACGGCTAACCCATTCCATCTTTCTCTTTATTCTTTATCTTTCCTCTTTCTCTTTTTGAAGCCGCCGGAGCCGCCCGAAAAGAAAGAGGAAAGATAAAGAATAAAGAATAAAGAGAAAGAAACTGAACCAATCATGTCCGCGCCAATCGCCGCGCCAATCGCCACTCCAAGCCCCGCGCACACCCCCGCGCCTTCCCTCCCGCCCGGCGGCCTTCTTGTCGGGATCGGGGCGGACCTTGTGGACATTGACCGCATTCGCGGCGTGCACGAACGGCAGGGCGGGCGGTTTCTCCGACGCGTCTTCACGGACGAGGAACTCGGCTACTGCCTCGCCATCAAACATCCGCACCAGCACCTCGCGGCCCGCTTCGCCGCGAAGGAGGCGGTGGCGAAGGCATTCGCCACCGGCATCGGGGCGGAGCTTGGCTGGCATTCGGTATCGGTGTATCACGGCGCGCGCCACGAGCCGCTGGTCCGGCTCGACGCGGCTGGCGAGGCGCTGCTTCGCCGCGCCGGTGCGACGCGCGTCCTGCTCACGCTGTCGCACACGGACACCGCCGCGCTGGCCGTTGCGGCGCTCGTGCGCGAGGTGTCTTGACGGCGGGCGGGGCGCGCGGACTTGGCTGACTCCCCGTTTCCATGACATGACCGGAACAAACCCATGACCGGACAATACCTCTTGTTTGACGACGACGCCCCTGATGACGGCGACCCGCTTCCGGCGCCCCGGCGCCCGCCGCGGACGGCGCTCTGGAACCTCTGGCACGGCTGCACCCGGCACAGCGAAGGATGCCTGCACTGCTACGTCTTTCGCCGCGACGCCCAGCACGGCATCGACAGCACCGCCATCCGCAAGACACGCGACTTTCTCCTGCCCGTCCGGCGAAACAAGGCCGGCGCCTACGTGTTTCCACCCGGCTCGTTTTTCTACACCTGTTTCACCTCCGATTTCCTGCACCCGCGCTGCGACGACTGGCGCCGGGAGGCGTGGACGGTGATGCGCGAGCGCGCCGACTGTCATTTCCTTTTTTTGACCAAGCGCATCGAACGCCTCACGGACTGCCTGCCGCCCGACTGGGGCGACGGCTACGATAATGTGACCGTCGGCGCGACTTGCGAAAGCCAGCGGCAGGCGGACTTTCGGCTGCCGCTTTTCAAACGCTGCCCGCTCAGGCACAAAATCATCATCCACGAGCCGCTCCTGACGGCGATGGACATTTCCCCGTGGCTGGACGACGGCATCGAGGAGGTGATCGCCGGCGGCGAGTCCGGCCCGGCGGCGCGGCCCTGCCGTTACGAGTGGCTTGTGGCGTTGCGCGGGCAATGCGAGCGGGCCAACGTCAGCTTCGCCTTCAAGCAAACCGGCGCGCTGTTTGTCAAAGACGGACGCGTGTATCGCATCGAACGCCGATTGCAGCACAGCCAGGCCCAAAAGGCGGGGCTGGATTACCGGAGGAAGCCGGGGGAATAAAATCCGGGACGCTTTAAAAAATGGACAAAGGCGGCAGGGAAACCCCGGAGAAGCCTCCGCGAGTCCCCGGCGACTAGGCGCCGATTTCCCCACAAAATTCAAGCCACCCTCTCCACCCGACGGAGACCTCGGAGAGGCCTCTCCGGGTTTCCCTACCGCCTTTGCGTAACCTCATACCCTTTCCCAGTGAACAGGACACTTTAGAAGCAGAGCCATGTAGGGGCTTCGCTTGCGAAGCCCGTTGCTGGAGCACGGCCTTTGCTAGCGCATGGCCTTTGCTGGCGCACGGTTATCAAGCCGGGCGACGCAAGCGACGCCCCTACAAAAGAGTGCTTTCCATTGGGAAGCGGTATCAGCCACGCCAAAAACAGGGGCCGAACAAGTCTGGCGAAGGGTGTTATCGAGCGCGCGCGCATGCGCCGCGCAGAGCGAGGAGGGCTGCTCATCCCAAGCTCTTCCCGGCAGCCGAAAGCGGCGTCGCCGGGCGTCGCCCTCTGCCGCCACACTCCAAAAAGGCACCTATTATGATAGGTTTGAGTAACCGATGGGACGCGTTGCCTCGGCCGTAGCGCAGACTTCCAAGTCTGCTTCATCCTTCCAAGTCTGCTGCATTCCACGCAAGCGTTGCATGTTCGGCAGGTTGGGTTCCGAGCGAAGCGGGAAACCTGACAGGAAGCCTGACAACCTGCGCTACGACGACAGCGCGTAACAGCAGTGAATAAGAAAAAATATCAGACATCGAAAACAGAGACGAACCGCAAAACGCGGCATCAGTAAGGCGAATCGCAAAAAAGTAGGGGGCCTTTGCCTTGGAAAACACGCCTTTGCCTCGAAAAACGCATCCGCGGGCGATTTTTCCGAAAGCACGGGTTTGCCAGCGCGCGCCTCCCATGCTTTGCTTCGCGTTGCCCTCATGCCTCGCCGCGAGGCCGCCGCTGCCCATTAAATCCAAAGACACATGCCCGCCCAAGCTCCCCA
>JAIRTK010000030.1 GCA_031254955.1 Opitutaceae bacterium | reverse complement strand
TTGATAACCGTGAACCAGCAAAGGCCGTGCTCCAGCAACGGGCTTCGCAAGCGAAGCCCCTACATGGCTCTGCTTCTAAAGGGTCCTGTTCACTGGGAATGGGTATCACTGAGGTTACGCGCTGCACTTCATTCAGCGGCGGCGTTTTCGCAAAGGCCTCGACGAGTCCCCCCTACCGGCGCTCCCGCGCCAGACCATCATCTCCAAGGCGACAAAATAAACGGGAAAGGCTCTAGCCGTCTTTAGGGTAGGGCGTCAGGGTAGAGCGGTCTCGCCGAGACCGCCGTCGTTTGTAGTGAGATGTTTCCGGAGGTTTCGGCGTTTCTGGCGAAGTGACAATCCGTCAATCTCCCCACTGGATAAAGTGTGAATTTAATTCGGAAAGGGTATGATGCCCCTTTCCCAGTGAACAGGACCCTATAGAAGCAGAGCCATGTAGGGGCTTCGCTTGCGAAGCCCGTTGCTGGAGCACGGCCTTTGCTGGTTCACGGTTATCAAGCCGGGCGTCGCAAGCGACGCCCCTGCAAAAGAGTGCTTTTCATTGGGAATGGGTCGGAATATTTTCATTAAACACCGCCCTCCGCCCTCCGTGCCCTCCGTGGTTAAAAAATTTCCGCAACAGCCATCGAAAAGAGCGGAAACCCAAAAAGCTCAAAGGCGCACGATGGCGTGCTTGTTTTGTCAGGCCGCTCGCAGACTCGTAGAGTGCTTCTTGTGCCCCTTGCTTCTTGTACCCCTTGGCGCTCGTGCCCCTTGGCGCTTGCAAACAAACCAGCCATTCAAAATGTCGGGGAACCCCATTTTCAATTGGAACCGCAGCCGCGCCGCCTTTTATCTTTCACCTCCCCGCTTCCCGATTGGCGCGGCAGCGCCCCCAATCGAAAATCGAAAACTGAGAACCGAGAACCAAAAACCGAAAACCCACCATGAACATCGCCCGGCACCTTCCGCTCATGGCCGCGCGCCAGCCCCGCCGCGACGCGGTCAAGGTGCCGCGCGGACGCACCCGCTCGGGCGGCATTGATTACCTCACGCTCACCTTTGCCGAACTCGACGCCGAAGTGCGCGCCTGGTCCGCGCATCTCCGCGCGCGCGGCGTGCGCCCCGGCGACCGCGCGCTCGTGATGGTGCGCCAAGGCCTCCCGCTCATCGCCTCCGTCTTCGCGCTCTTCAACGCCGGCGCCGTCCCCGTCATCATCGACCCCGGCATGGGCCTGCGCGGCTTTCTGCGCTGCGTCGCGCACTCCCGACCGCGCATCCTCCTCGGCATTCCGCTGGCGCGCCTCCTCAGCCGGGTGATGCGCCGCCCCTTCCGCACGGTGGAGACGCGCATCCCGGTCAGCGGCTCGCCACTCGCGCGCATGAGGCGACCCGCCGCCCCAAAAACGGAAACCGCGCTCAACAACGACGGCCTTGCCGCCATCCTCTTCACCTCCGGCTCCACGGGCGCGCCGAAAGGCGTCTGCTACGAACACGCCATGTTCGAGGCGCAAGTGCGCTCCATCCGCGCCGCTTACGCAATCGAACCCGGCGAGACCGACCTCTCCATGCTCCCCGTGTTCGCGCTCTTCGCCCCCGCGCTCGGCATGACCACCATCGTCCCCGAGCTTGACCCCCGCCGCCCGTCCGCGCTCGACCCGGTGAAAATCATCCAGGCCATCCGCCAGGAAAACGTCACCAACTCCTTCGGCTCGCCCACGCTCTGGAACAAGCTCGCCGGCCACTGTATCCAGAAAAAAATTACGCTGCCCTCGCTCCGCCGCGTCCTCTGCGCCGGCGCCCCCGTGCCGGCGGCGTTGTGGGAGAAAGCGCGAAAAATCCTCCCCTCCGGCAACCTCCACAGCCCCTACGGAGCGACCGAATGCCTCCCGGTGAGCACAATTAACAGCGACGAAATCGCCAGCTTGCATACCCCGCCCCTCCCGCCCCTCCCGCCCCCCCAGCCCGCCGTCTTGCCCGCCCCGCCCGCCAGCTTGCGCACTCCGGACGCCCCGCCCGCCGGCTTGCGTGGCACGGACGTCCCGCCCGTGTCGGATTGTGTGGCGCGGGCGACCCGCCCGTGTCCAGGTGCCTGCGTGGGCCGCGCCACGCCCGAAATCCAAATCAAAATCATCGCCATCACCGACGCGCCCATCGCCACGCTCGCCGACGCGCGCGAACTCCCCCCCGGTGAAATCGGCGAAATCATCGTCACCGGCCCGGCAGTCACCCGCGAATACGACCACCTGCCCGCCGCCACCGCCGCCGCCAAAATCCGCGACGACGCCACCGCCACCGCCGCCACCGCCACCGCCGCCGCCCCGCTTCCCGCCACGGGCCACAAGCCGCTTCCCACTTCGCCCGGCACGGGCGTCTGGCACCGCATGGGCGACACCGGCTGCCTCGACGCCGACGGACGCCTCTGGTTCTGCGGACGCAAAGCCGAACGCGTCGAGACCGCCGCCGGCACGCTCTTCACCGAACCCTGCGAACACGTTTTCCGCGCGCACCCGTCCGTCACGCGCGCCGCCCTCATCGGACTCGGACCGCCCGGCTCGCAAACCCCCGCCATCGTCGTGCAACCCGTCGATAAAAAACTCGCCCGGCCCTCACCCTCGCGCTCCGCGTTCGCCGCCGAACTCCGCGCCCTCGCCGCCGCGCACCCGCGCACCGCCGGCATCACACGCTTTTATTTCCACCCCGATTTCCCCGTGGACGTGCGCCACAACGCCAAAATCCACCGCCTCGCGCTCGCGAAATGGGCCGCGAAACAAAAAAACAGCGCATGAGCCGCCAAATCCATCGACTGTTGTTTTTTTGGATGACAAGCCTCATTTCAGCCGTGGCGGTTTATTATACCTTACGACTGTTCATGCCGGAGCGTCATGTTTTTGCGTCTTTGTTCAGGATGCATCCATATCATGAACAACACTGCATCCAGTATATCGCAATTCCCTGCTTTATCTATGGCATAATCGCAGCCGCCCTGTCCGGTTCTTTTTCAAAAAAAGGAATCTCTGGACAGGCGTTGTTCGCATCGGGCATCGCGGCCGCAACGATACTCATAAGTTCGCCGCTCGGAGGAATGTCGTGGGCGTTCCATGATATGCAGGCGGGCTTTTTCCCAAAGTCCTGGCCGCATAAGCTGGCGGTCGGTTTCTTTATGGGGAGCAATGATGGGTGGATGATTATATTATATTCAATTCCCTATAATATCATTGGCCTGATAGTTTGTTATTTTCTAACAAAAAGCGGATGCGCCTTGCCAGGGCTGCCAGCGGCAAACGTGCAAACGGGGGCCGGCCTTCAAACGCGATGAAAACATCCATTCCGCAATCCGCCTCTCCCGCCCTCGTCACCGGCGGCACCGGCTTCCTCGGACGACGCATCGTCGGACGCCTCCTCGCGCAAGGCCGCCCCGTCACCATCCTCGCGCGCCACGCCGCGCCCGACCTCGCGGCGCGCGGCGCGCGTTTCATCACCGCCGCGCTCGACGACACCGCCGCGCTTCGCGACGCCTGCGCCGGCATCCACACCATCTTTCACCTCGCGGCGAAAGTCGGCGTCTGGGGACGCCATGACGACTTTTACCGCGCCAACGTCCTCGGCACCCGCGCGCTCCTCGCCAGCGCCCGCGCGCACGGCGCGCGGACGTTTGTCCACACCAGCACCCCCAGCGTCGTGTATGACGGACGCGACCTCGCCGGCGCCGACGAAACCCTGCCCCTCACCACCCGCTGCCCCAGTCCCTATCCGCTCACCAAGGCCGCCGCCGAACGCGAAGTCCTCGCCGCCGATTCGCCCGCGCTCCGCACCGTCGCGCTCCGCCCGCACCTCATCTGGGGCGACGGCGACCCGCACCTGGTGCCCCGCGTCCTCGCGCAAGCCCGCCGCGGACGCCTCCGCATCGTCGGACGCGGACGCAACCGCGTGGACATGGTGCATGTCGAAAACGCCGCCGACGCCCACCTGCTCGCCGAGGCCGTCCTGTCGCGCCCCGGCAGCCCGTGCGCCGGGAAAGCCTACTTCATCACCAACGGCGAGCCTGTCCTGCTCTGGGATTGGATCAACCGCCTGCTCGTCGCGCTCGGTGAAAAACCGGTCGAACGCCGCATCCCCTTGAGCGCCGCCTCCGCCATCGGCGCGTGTTGCGAAGCGGCGTGGCGCGTGCTGCCCTTGCGCGGCGAGCCGCCCATGACGCGCTTCGTCGCCGCCGAACTCGCGAAAGACCACTGGTTCGACACGACCGCCGCCCGCCGCGACCTCGGCTACACCCCGCGCATCAGCATGACCGAAGGCACCGCCGCACTCATCGCGCATCTTGGCACCTCTTGCGCTTAGTGCCTATCCTTGATTCCCCCCACCCCACCCCACCCCGGCTCTTTTGCCTGACCGGAAAGAGGAAATGAACCACGGAGACACGGGAAACACGGAGCGCAAAGCACACAGAAAGAGGGGAACACGGAGCCACGGATGGCATGGAGCGCGAGGAAAGGGTTGTTCTCACGCAGAGGCACAGAGGCGCAGAGAGGATGAATGGTGAGTAGCGAGTGATGTTTTAATACCCTTTCCTAGGGTGTGTCTTCAAAATAAAATGAACAAATAATCCATTGAGATGTAATAAGATGGAGCATGTTGATTACCGATCGATTACATATAGAGGACGCGCTCTGGGGGCGCCTAAAAAAATTAATCTAATGAGATCCGGCAAAAGAGTGATACTGGGTCTGAAAAACGGCGCGGACGACCGCCGAAGGACGACCGGGTGATGTTCGAGGGCATGTATTATATTTTGCGAACCGGATGCCCGTGGCGCGACCTGCCCGAGGAGTTCGGGCGGTGGAAGTCGGTTTACACGCGCTTTCGCCGATGGTGCGAAAGCGGGT
>JAIRTK010000492.1 GCA_031254955.1 Opitutaceae bacterium | reverse complement strand
CCAGGTGCCGGTGAAGGCGGTGTTGGTGCCGGTGAGGATGATGCTGGCGGCGTTGGTCGCGCTGACCAGGCCGGCGCCGGCGAGGGGGTTGGCGAAGGCGCCGGTGGCGGCGTCGAGGACCAGCGCGCCGTCGGCGGTGAGCGCGCCGGCGCCGAGGGCCTGCACGTGGTCGAGCACGAGCGCGGCGCCGGTCTCGATCGTGCCGCTCACGCGCAGGCCGGGGTTCGCGTTGTGCACGGTCAGCGTGTTGCTTTGCACGGTGAGCGCGCCGGCGCCGGTGAGCACGCCGGCGCTCACGCTGCCGCCGTCGCCGCCGGTGATGACCAGCGTGCTGCCGGCGGCGAAGTCGAGCGTGCTGCCGGCGGCGCCGGTGAACGCGCCGATGGTCTGGGTGAACGCATACAGGCTCACCTCCGTGTTTTGCGCCAGGGTCAGGCGCGCCGTGCGACCGAAGCCGTTGTTTGCATCCAGCATCAGCGTGCCGCCGGTGACGGCGCTGGTGCCGGTGTAGTCGCTGGTGTCGTTGCCGATGTAATACACGCCGGTGCCGGTGAAGACGAAGCCGCCGCCGCCGGTGAGCCGCGCCGTCAGCCCCACGTTCGGGTCGAGGGTGCCGGCGCTGTCGAGGGTGACGCTGGTGCCGCTGTCGGCGGAAAGTTCGCGCAGCATGTAGGCGAGGTAGAGGCCGTGGCGGGTTCCGCTGTCCACCACCTGCGCGCCGTAGTCGTAGGTCGCCGTGCCGCTGACGCCGCCGTTTTCGCGGATTTGCTTCCGGTTGGCGTCGCTGATGGGCGTGCCGTCGAAGTCGTATAAATCCATTTGCGCGCCGGCTTGGTAAACATTACCCGTCGCGGTGACGAGCGCCTGGAAGACCGTGCCGCTGTCCTGCCAGAAAAAGTCCGTCCCGTCGGGCATGTCGGCGCCGACTTTGTTCCAGTTGTCCAGCGCAACCGCGCTGTGCGCGGTGGCGCGCAGGTCGCCCACGGTCAACGCGCCGAGCGGCGCGGTGGCGTCCTTCATTTCGATTTTCAACAGGCCGCCTCCAAACGTCAGCCCGCCGAGGTGGTAGGTGCCGCTGTCGAGCAGCGCCACGCCGTCCGCGCCCAGGACGAGCGCGGCTTCGCGCAGGACGCCGGTGCCGGTGGCGGCGGTCGCGCCGGCGGCGGTCGCGTCGAGCTGGAGGAAGCCGCTTTGCAGGGCCAGCGCGCCGGTGAACGCATCCGCGCCCGCCGCGCCGGGCGCGAAGCTGAACGTGCCGGTCGCGGGCGCGAGCGCGGCGGTGAGCGTGCCGGTGCCGGCGAGCGCGTTGGTGAAGCGCCACGCGGTGGCGGTGAGGGTGAGGTTGCCGCCGGCGTCGAGGCGGACCGCGCCGTCGCCGAGGTGGTCTTGCGCGCGCGCCGTGCCGCCGCCGGCGATCACCCACGAGGCGATGCTGTTGGTGCCGGTCAATTCCACGCGCGCGCCGTCGCCGATGCGCGCGGTGCCGGTGCCGGCGAGGGGGTTGTCGATCATGCCGGCGAACAGGTCGAACTCCACCACCGCGCCGGCTTGCGCCGTAACCGTGCCGCTGCCGAGCGCGCCGGCGGCGTGCGCGGCGAGCACGCCGGCGGTGATGACGCTGCCGCCGTCGTAGCTGTTGGAGTGGGAGAGGGTGATGGTGTTGGCGTCTTCTTTCACCAGCACGCCGCCGCCGGTGAGGAGGTTGCCCGTGGCGAGCTGCCAGTCGGATGCCGGCAGGGATGCCGGCGCTCCCAGTGTCAGCGTGCCGCTGTTGTCCACTTTTCCGGCGCCGAGGCTGGCGCTGCCGGTGGCTTTGAGCGCGGCGGCGGGGGCGATTTGCCACGTGCCGGTGAAGGCGGTGTTGGTGCCGGTGAGGATGACGTTCGCCGCACTGGTCGCGCTGACCAGGCCGGCGCCGGCGAGGGCGTTGGCGTGCGTGCCGGTCGCGCCGGCGAAGACCAGCGCGCCGTCGGCGGTGAGGGTGCCGGTGAGGCCCAGGCCGGCGACGTTGTCCAGCGTGAGCGTCGCTCCGGGCGCGATGCTGCCGGTGGCGGACAGGTGCGGGTTTGCGCCGTGGATGGCGAGGTCGCCGAAGCCGAGGTTCAGCGCGCCGGTGCCGGTGAGCGCGCCGTTTCCGCTCACGGTGCCGCCGCCGGCGGCGGTGGCGGTCACGCCGGGCTGGGCGGGGTCGTTGTCAATGATGTTGAGCACGCCGCCGTCGCCCAGGTCGATGACCTCGCCGCCGGCGATGTCCAGCCCGCCGACGCTGGCGGTGCGGGCGTCGGCGCCGTCGGTCAGGCGCAGCAGCGCGCCGGCCTCGGTCGCGCTCACCAGCACCGTATGCCGCTCGGCGGATCCCAGCGCGGCGTCGTGGCCCAGCGTCACCGCCGTGCTGCCGCCGATGGTGGTCGTGCCGGTGTAGCTGTTCGTCGCGGTGAGCCGGATGCCGGTCGTGCCGGTGAGGTCGTGCAGAAACACGCCGCCCGAGCCGGCCTTCGCCGCGTAGCCCGCGTCGTCCGACGCGGCGTAGGCGTAGTCGGTCATCTCCACCGAAAACGCGTTGGTCGGGTCGCCGGCGGACAACACCACTTGCAACACGGCGTCCTTGAGGATTTCCAGCCGCGCCAGTTTGTAGCCCACGCGCATTTCGTGCGCGTCGGCGCCGCCGTCATACACCGCCCAGTCGAAGACGGCGCGGGCGGTCTCGGCGCCGCCTTGCATCACGCCCTGGCGGGCGGGGTCGGTGAGGTCGTGCCAGCTCGTGCCGTTATTGGTCGAATACTTCAATTCCGCCTGGTTCATCGCGCCCGAGAGCGGCGTGTCGCTGCGGCCCAGCAACACCTGGTCGGCTGTGTCCGAGAGCGTGTCGAACAACGAGAGCAACTGTTGCGAGCCGCTTGTGTTCACCTGCAACTGGTCCGGCAGGTTCAGCCGGAACTGCGTCGGGGCGGTGATGGCGATGCCGGACGCGTCGAGCCAGGCCAGCGGGGCGTTGGTCGCGTCGAAGTCCCACTGGAACACGCCGCCGGCGAATTCCACGTCGCCGTCGATGCGCCACGCGCTGCCGCTGTTCGCCGCCAGCGAGCCGAGGCTGCCGTCCGCCGTCCGCAGCGTCGAGGTGCCCGCGTTCAGGAACGCCTGCATCACCGGGTTCACCGCATAGGTCGTGTGGCGCAGCTCGACCGCGCCGTGGAAATTTTGCCCGTGGGCCGCCGCCGCCATCGTGCCGCCGCCGAAGGTGATGGTCGCCGGCGCGTCCACCGCCGCCGACTCCTCCGAGATGTCAATCGCCAGCACGCCGCCGCCCGCGATGGCCTGGCTGATGGTGTAGTTGTTGCCGTAGGCGCCGTCCTCGCTGGTTTCGCCGAAGACAAACGCGCCGCCGCTCCCGATCGTGATGGTGCCGCCGACGGCGGCGGTGTGCGCGACTTTCATCGTGCCGCTTTCCACCACCGCGCCGCCCGTCCATTGCTGTTGCGCCGCCGGGCCGTCGAAGAGCAGTTCGCCGCCGCCGCGCTGGATGACCGCGCCGGAGCCGGTGATGTTGGCGCCGGTGTAGGTCACGGTGTCGCCGCGGTTGAACACCAGCGCGGCGCCGGCGTCGATGGTCACGTTTTTCGTCGTGTCGGTGAGCGCGAGGATGCTGCCGGTCGTGCCGCCGGCGCCGAGCACCAGTTCGCCGGAGGCGACGCGCGTCGCGCCGGTGTGGGCGCTGCTGCCGCTGAGCGTGAGCGCGGCGGCGCCGGTCTTGAGCAGGCCGGCGGCGCCGGTGATGCCGCCGGCGAAGGTGGTGGCGGCGTCGTTGAGCGCGGTGAGCGTGCCGGTGAGTTCCACCGCCGCCGTCGGCGTCGCGCCGGAGAGGTTGCGCACCACTTGGTTCGTGGCGGACACGAGCGCGCCGTCCACCGCGACGGACGGGCTGGACGCGAGGGCGTTTTCCGCGCCGAGCGTGAGCGTGCCGCCGGCGATGGCGGTGTTTCCCGTGTAGCGTTGCGAGGCGCTGAGCGTGAGCGCGCCGCCGCCGGTGAGCGCGAGGCTGCCGTCGCCGGTGATGTGGCCGGCGTAGGTGGTGTGGGTCGTGTCGGACGTGGCCACGGTGAGCGTGTTGTTGTCGGAGAGCAGGATCACGCCGGCGGGCGATGCGCCGGCGAGGGCGCGCAGCGTCTGGTCATGGCCGCCGGTTTGCAGCACGGCGTCCACGGTGACGGCGGCGGCGGCGGCGAGCGCGTTTGCCGTGTCCAGCGTGAGCGTGCCGCCGGTGACGGCGGCGGGGCCGGTGAACGGTTGCGCGCCGGTCAGGTTCAGATTTCCGGCGCCGGTTTTGGCGATGCCGCCGCTGCCGGTGATGGCCGCGCCGAGCGTGGTCGTGTTGCCGGGCTGGGTGCGCAGTTCGAGGGTCGCGCCGGCGGCGGCGGTGAGGGCGTTGTTAATGGTCTGCGCGCCGGCGGCGGTGAACACCAGCGCGGCGTCGGCGCCCGCGGTGAGCGTGCCGGTGCCGAGCGGGCCGACTGTTACCGAGCCGGCGGCGCCGGTGGTGCTCGCGGAGGTCTCGATGGCGCCGCCGAGGAGCGTCACTCCGCCGGTGAAAATGTTATTCGCGTTGGCGAGCACGAGCGTGCCGGAGCCGCTTTTGAGCAGGCTGGCCGCGCCGGTGAGTTGGCCGCTGAGGGTGAGCGTGCCGGTGCCGTCGTGGATGATGTCGAGGTGGCTGGCGAGCTGGATGGCGGACACGGCGATTTCCACGGTGCTGTTGCCGCTCATCGTGATCAGCGCGTCCGCCCCGTTGCCGTCGAGCGTCATGATGGCGACGTCGCCGGTGATGGAGAAGTCCGCCCCGGATGTGTTTGAGAAAATGAAGCCGCCCAGGGTCACCCCCCCGGTGTCGATGAACACATCCTTCCCGTCCAATGTCCCGAGGTTGCCGAAGATGGCGATGGAGCCGGCGCCGCTGGGCGGCACGTCGTTGAACCAGTTTGCCGGCAATATCCAGTTGCCGGTCACGCCGCCGCCCCGCCATTCCGCCGTCGCCCCCATCGGCAGCAGTTCGTAATAGTTGGCCGCGTTGCGCGCGATGCGCGCGCCCGAGGCGTAGTCAAGCCCCGTCACGCCGGAGTAAAACTGGATCGACGCGAGTTGCTCCGCCGTCAGCGCCGCGAGCACGTTTTGCGTGAAGCGCAGTTGCGTCGTCCCGTTGCCGTTTTCCGGGTCGCCGTTCCAGCCCGCCACCGAGAGCGCGCCGTCCCACGCGTCGCCGTCGATGCCGCCGAGCGTCAGTTTGCCGGTGTCGCCGAGGTCGATGGTCGCGTCGCCGGCGAGCGCGAGGATGATGTTGGTGCCGGTGAAGCTGTAGCCGGCGAGGTTCAGCGTCGCGCCGCCGCCCAGGGTGATGCGCGGGATGCCGGCCTGCGTCAGGGTCGCGCCGATGTTCAGCGTGCCGGATTGCACGTCCAGGTTGCTGTTGAAAATGCCGCCGCTCCAGTTGGTCACGCCGCCGTCGAGCACGAGCGAGCCGCCGTCGCCGGTGACGATGTGGCCGCTCGTCCAGTTCAGCGTGCCGGTGCCGGTTTTGATCACGTCGCCGGGGGCGCGCAGGTAGGCGTTGTTCTGGTAGGCGTTGAGGTTGAACGTGCCGGCCGGGTCGATGTAAACCCGGATGCCCGTCCCGCTGATGGTGTCCGCCGTGTCGGTGATGTGCAGCATGGAGTAGTTGCCCACGGCGAAGTCGCCCAGCCGCACGTCGTTGCCGTCGGGCGTCACCAGTTCCAGCAGCCCGTTGCCCAGACTCACCGCGCCGGTGCCGAGATAGTTTTCGCCGGCGGCGGCGCGGCCCTGCGTGATGCCGCCCGTGGCGCTCACCCGCAGCGTGCCGATGTTGATGAAGGTCCCGCCCGAGTAGTCGCTGTTGCCGCTGGTGAGTATCAGCGTGCCCGCATCGGTGTTTCTGACGATGGCGCCGGCACCACTGAGGGCGAGGTTTGGCCCGAAGGCGACGCTGCCGCTGATGACAAGGGAGGTGGTGCCGGAGGCCAGGGTCGCTCCCTCGGCGGGGTTCAGCGTGAGCAGTCCGTCCACGCCGCTCAGCCTGACCCAGGAGCCGAACTCCACCGGATTGGCCAGCGTGATGGGGCCGCCGTAGGAGGCCAGCGTGCTGATGCGCGTATCGTTGTAATTAAAGCGAATCGTCCCGGTGCCGAGCGCCTGGTCATGGCCCACTTCCAGTTTGCTCCGATTCCCCAACTCCGTGTTGCCGGTAAACGTGTTGGCGCCTTCGAGACGCAAGGCGCTGGTATAAGTTGCATTGCCGCTATCGCCGATCCGCAGACCCCCGGTGCCGGTCAACACATGGCTGGCGGGCACGATCAGGAGCGAGTTGACGTCCTCAAAACTGACCCACAGCGTTTGCTGCAAGGTGCTGGTCCCGGTGCGGGACAGGGTGGTGGTGCCGCCAATGGCAATCGAGTTGGCGCTGTTAAACACAAATTCATTGTCCACCTGCCAGGCGCCGCCCACAGAGCCGAGGCGGTTATTGCCGCCGTTGAACCGGATGGTGCCGGTGCCGAAGGCATTGTCAGCCCCCGCGTAAATTCCGGCCCCGCCAGAAGTCAGCACGATGCCGCCGGTGAACGTGTTGTTGCCGTAAAACGCCACCCATGAATTTTGCAGGATTTGAAATCCGCCCTCGCCCTGCAAATCCATGTCCAGCGCCAGCGTGGTCGCTTTGCCGGTGTCGCCCAGCAAAGACCAGGTGCCCGAGGTCACATGGCCCGTGCCGGAACTGCGAAACGTCAGCGTGCTATAAGTGTTGTAGCTCGGGTGTCTGTAGCGCAAATTCCCCGCGAACACCAGGCCGCCCATGTCTATCGTGCGCGTCAGGCTGTCGGTGCCGCTTTGAATGGTGTGCCACATGCCCGGCGTGCCGTCGCCGATGGTCAGGGTGCCGCTGCCGAACGGGTTGCCGTCGGCGGTCAGCCTGACGGTCGGATGCGCGTAATTAACATTCGTGACCGTGCTGGCCATCCGGAAGCCGCCGCCGTAGTCGCTGACGTTGACGCCGCCGACTGCCGCCGCGCCGAGGTAAAGCAGGTTCGGGCTGTTGTAAACAATCCCGCCGGCGCCGGTGATGGCGCTGTCCAGGCGGAAGGCGCCGAGGGCGTCTTGATGGACGATTTCCAGGTCGCTGTCCAAACGGAGGTCCGCGGTGAAGGTGACATCGTGGCGGTTGCGGTTGACGAGGAGGGCGTTTGAGCCGCTGTTGTCGAACACCAACTGGCCGCCATCGGTGCCGCTGAGGGTGACGGCCACGCCGTTCGCCGTCTCCAGCGTCAGTTCGCCGAGCGTGGCGTGGGTGTCGAGGATGATTTGGTTGTTGTCGAGCAGGCCGTCCGCGTTGCGCACCAGCGCCGCGACGCCCGCGCCGTTGGGCGCGCCGTTGACCCAGTTGGCGGGGTTGCTCCACAGGCGGTCGGTGTCCGTCGGCGAGGAGCCGGCGCCGAGCCATTCGCTGATTTTTTCGGAGGTGGGCGCGAGGAACCACGCCGACGTGCCGCCGACGGTGGTGGCGACCAGTTCCGCGCCGCTGCGGTAGCCGGTGAAGCTGATTTGGCCGAGCCGCCAGGCGTTGGCGCCGCCGAAGCCGGCGGTGCCGGCGCTGGTGAAATACACGTAGGTGTCGGAGGCGGCCGGGTCGTCGCCGGTGGACCACACGCCGGTGTCGTTGCCCAGCGTCAGCAGGCCGGCGGGGGTGGTGGCGGTGGCGGGATTCCAGCCGACCGAGCCGAGGAACCACAGCGCGGAGTGGTCGCCGAGGTAGAGCAGGTTGCTGGTGTTGGCGTTGATGGTGAAGTTGGAGAACTGGTTGAAGTTGGTGAGCGAGTCGGCGCCGGCGGCGGTGCGGAGCGCGCCGTTGTTCAAGACCAGCGAGGGCTGGATGCCGCTGTCGCCGGCGCGCGGGCGGATGAGTTGCGAGCCGTTGAGCAGGATGCTGCCGCCGAACAGGTTGACGCCGCCGAGGTGGATGACGCTGTCCAGCGAGGTGGTGCCGAGGCTGGCGGCCTCCTGCGCCCAATTCACCACGTTGGCGATGCCGCCGGTCATGGTGGAGCTGAGGTGGATGACCGTGCCGAGGGCGGGCATGGAATAGAGGTCGGTGCCGTTGCCGGCGCCGCCGTTAAACGGCGTGTTGATGGCGAGGTCGCCGGCGAAATAGAGGCGGGTGCCGTTGCCGAGGTTGTTCCACGTGCCGCCGATGACGGTGGTGGCGGCGGTGCCGGTGAGGTTGACGCGGGCGTTGACGCCCATGTTGAGGAGGCCGTCAAAGTAGGTCAGGCGGTTGTTGGTGAACGTGAGTCCGCCGCTGTTGTTGTTCACCGTGCCGCCGACGCGGACGGTGCCGCTGTCGGCGACGGTGAAGGTGGCGTTGTTGATCAGGGTGCCGAGCAGATCCACGTCATACCCGTTGCCGTTGACCTGAATCAGGGTGTTGCCGTTGACCGTGATGTCGCCGGTGCCGAGGTAGTTATGGCCCGGCGAGAGCGTGCCGGTGACCAGATCGCCGTGCAACTCGGCGTATAATCCGTTGTTGGTGATTTTGGTCAACCCGCCGGAGAAGGTGTTGCCGCCGCTGCGCACCACGGCCAGGCCGGCGACGGACAGCGCGCCGGTGCCGGTGAAATTAAAATTGGTGCCGAAGACGGTCATGTTGTTGGAGGGGTCGGTCGTGTAGGCGCCGTTCTCGGTCACAATCGTCAGGCCGTCGCCGGTGTCCGCATCGGTCTGGTCAAGGTAAACGTTTCGGACGTTGACGCTGCCGCTCATCACCAGCGGCCCGTGGAACCTCGTCGGAGTATAGTTTGCACCCACAAAATGAGAACCGTTTTGGAGAAACAGCGTGCCGCTGCCGATGGCGTAGACAAAAAAATTGCCGTTCCCCTCCCCAGCCCCCAGATTCAGTTTACTGTATATGTATAGGTTGCCAGTCAGTCCGGCCATCGTTTCTGGAATCAAATTCTCAGACTGGGGATACAAGCCAAACCCGTTGCCGTTGACAATAATGTCAGCGGTGCCGGAAACCTGGCTGAAGATCGCCCCGGTCGCAATGCGAAGCCCGACCCCCGTGGTCGCGATGCCGGTGTTGGTAATGTGCAGGTCGTTGGCCAGTATGACGGATGCGGTGGAGTTGATGTAGATGCCGCCGGTGCCGGAAATCACCGAGGCGGCCTTGCCGCCGGTGCCCGCGCCGCTGACGCCGCTGTCGAAGATCATGGTGCCGGAGATCATGATGGCGTTGCTGATGTTGTTGGCAACGATGTGACCGACGGTGACGGTCTGGTTTTGCAGGGATTTGTTATTTTGGCCGTTGACGCCGGAGCCCAACGTGAACGTGACCACGGAGCCGGCGCCGTTGGGAATGTCCACCGACCAGTTGGCGAGGTCGAACCAGTTGTTGTTGCCCGCGGTGATGTTGGCGGTGTGCAGGAAGTCCACCGGGGCGAGGATGCCGCCGCCGATGTCCACCGCGCCGGGGTCGTAGCCGCGGAACCAGATTTTGGACAAGTCCGCGCCGAGGTAGGGGCCGGCGATGACGGTGTTGCCGTTGGCGATGAGGGTGCCGGCAAGGTGGGTGGCGGGGTTGCCCGTCCAGTTATAAATGGAGAGGTAGTCGGCGCCGAGCGGGGTGGGCGCGGCGGCGGCGGCGACGGTGAGGGCGTTGAGCGTGAGCGTGGCGGGGGCGGTGTTGTCGAACCAGAGGCCGAGGCGGGCGCCGGGGGCGAGGTTGACGGCGGAGAGGGTCTGGTCGAAGCCGTTGAGGTAGAGGTTGGCGATGGCGGAGGCGGAGGCGTTCAGCGGGGAGCCGCCGAGCTGGTTGGTCAGGCCGAGGTTGACCCAGCCCGCCGCGGTGCCGCCGGTGAAGAGGCTGGTGAAGGCGGCGTTGGTGCCGCCGAGGGTGAGGCCGCCGGCGAGGTCGAAGCGCGTGGCGCCGAGGTCGAGCGCGCCGTTGCCGCTGGCGATGAGGAGGGTTTCGGCGCGGAAGGTGCCGCTGCCGGCGAAGGCGAGGGGGTTGTTGCCGAGTTTGGTGACGGTGCCGAAGGAGCCGTCGAGGGCGGCGGCGTTGAGGTTGACGGTGATGGCGTTGGCGGCGTTGAGCGCGGTCTGCGTGTCGAGGGTGAGGCCGGGCGCGCCGGTGATGAGGCCGGCGCGGTAGTCGAAGTCGGCGGCGGTGAGATACAGGCTGCCGGCGCCGGCGCCGGCGACGCTGCCCAATCCGGTGAGTTCGCCGCCGGTCATGCGGAAGACGAGGCCGGCGTGGGCGGTGGAGGCTTCGGTGAGCTGGAAGCGGCCCCCGCCGTTGATGTCGGCCAGCACGGCGAGGGTGCCGGAGCGGAGTTCGACGTATTGGCCGGCGGCGGCGGAGCTGAGTTCGAGGAGGGTGTCGTTGTTGGCGACGAGGACGCTGCCGGCGCCGAGTTTGTTGGCGTTGGTTTCGAGCGCGCCGATGACCACGCCGTTGTTGGCGCCGTTGTTGAGGGTGCTGGTGAGGCGTCCGACGTCGATTTCCAGGCCGCCGTCGAAGGTGTTGGCGTTGCCGTTGAGGACGAGCTTGCCGGCGCCGGACTTGATGAGGCGGGTGCCGGCGCCGCTGATGACGCCGTTGAGGGTGATGGTGGCGGCGGGGTTGGCGGCGATGAGGTCGAGGGCGTGGCCGTTGCCAAGGATGGGGCCGGCGACGGTGAGGGTGTTGGCAAAGCCGCTGGCGCCGCCAAAGTCGGCGATGAGGGAGAGGTGGGAGCCGAGGCTGAGGGCGGTGTTGACGGTGGCGTGGTTCTGGTCTTGCACGCGGAACACCGCCCCGCCCGCGGCGGTGGAGTCGAAGATGAGGGTGCCGGAGTTGAACGTGGTGGTGGTGGTGCCGTTCATGCCGCGCAGCAGCAGCGAGCCGAGGGTGTAGGCGCCGCCGACGGTGAGGGTGCGGTTGCCGGGGGAGAGGGCGTTGTCGAAGAGGACGTCGGCGTCCTGCATGTCGGGCACGGTGCCGCTGCTCCAGTTCGAGGCGACGCCCCATTGGCCGCCGGAGGCGAGCTGCCAGGTGAATTGGGCGCGGGCGGGGGCGGAGAGGGAGAGGGCGGCGAGGGCGAGGGCGAGGGGGAAGGCGAGGGGGAAGGCGGATGGGCGCGCGGAGG
>JAIRTK010000469.1 GCA_031254955.1 Opitutaceae bacterium | reverse complement strand
CGCCCCCCCGCCCATGTCCCGCCCACCCGTCTTCGCCCTCGTCGGCAATCCCAACTGCGGCAAAAGCACGCTCTTCAACGCCCTCACCGGCCTGAAACAAAAAATCGGCAACTACCCAGGCGTCACCGTTGAGAAAAAAACCGGCGCCGCCTACACGCAGCACGGACACCCGCTCACCCTCATCGACCTCCCCGGCGCCTATTCGCTCGCCGCCCGCTCCCCCGACGAAGCCGTCACCCGCGACGTGCTCCTCGGACGCCGCGCCGACACACCCCTCCCCGACCGCGTGCTCTGCATCGTCGATGCCACCAACCTGGAACGCCACCTCTACCTCGTCCACCAAGTCCTCGACCTCGGGCGCCCGGTCATCCTTGTCCTCAACATGATGGACCTCGCCGCGCAGGCCGGCCTCGACATCCGCGCCGCCCGCCTCGAAAAAGAACTCGGCGTCCCCGTCATCCCCTGCGAAGCCGTCAACGGCAAAGGCCTCCTCGAACTCAAACTCGCCATGAGCCGCCCCGAACCCGCGCTTTCCCGCCACGCCTGGGACGTGCCCCCCGCCATCGCCCCCGCCGTCGCCGAACTCCAGTCCTCGCTCATCGACGCCGATGCCAAACCCCCGCTCATCGCCCGCGCCGAGGCGCTCCTGCTGCTCACCGACCCCAACGCCGTCCGCGTCGCCGGCTCCACCCCGCTCAGCGCCCGCACCGCCGCCATCCTCGCCGCCTGGAAACAACGCTGGTCAACGGAAGCCACCGACTGGTCCGGCGTCCTCGTCAACAGCCGCTACGACGCCATCGCCCGCCTCACCGCGGGCGTCACCCTCCGGCGCAAACCACGCCCCGGCGCCGCCTCCATCCAACAACGCAGCGACCGCATCGACGCCGTGCTCACCCACCCCGTCCTCGGCTGGCTCGCCCTCGGCGCGATCATGACCGCGCTCTTCCTCTCCATCTTCCTCTTCGCCGGCTATCCCATGGGCCTCATCGAAAACCTCCAGGACGCCGCCGCGCAAGCCGTCCGCTCGCGCATGGCCGCGGGCGACCTGCGCGACCTCCTCACCGACGGCGTCATCGCCGGCGTCGGCAGCGTGCTCGTCTTTCTCCCCCAGATACTGATCCTGTTTTTTTTCATCGGCCTGCTCGAAAGCACCGGCTACATGGCCCGCGTCGCCTTCATCATGGACCGGCTCATGGCCAAGGTCGGCCTCAACGGCAAAGCCTTCATCCCGCTCCTCAGCTCCTACGCGTGCGCGATTCCCGGCATCATGGCCGCGCGCACCATGGAAAACGCGAAAGACCGCCTCGTCACCATCCTCATCGCGCCCTTCATGAGCTGCTCCGCGCGCCTCCCCGTTTACCTGCTCATGATCGCCATGCTCGTGCCCGGCCCGACCCTCAACGACGCGCTCCTGAAAGTCGGCATCATGACCGGCCTCTACGCGCTCGGCACCGCCGGCGCGTTCGGCTTCGCCTGGCTCTTCAAACGCACCCTCGTCAAAGGCGAACCCTCGCTCATGATCATGGAACTGCCGCCCTACCGCCTGCCGCGCCTCGGCGAAGTCGTCCGCCAGATGGCCGGGCGCGGCTGGATGTTCCTGCGCCGGGCCGGCACCACCATCCTGGGCATCTCGATCGTCCTCTGGTTCCTCGCCGCGTATCCAAAACCCAATGACACCCCCGCCGCCGATGACGCCGCCACCGCTGGCACCCCCGCCGCCGCCGTCCACGCCGCCGCCGCCAGCGCCGCCGCTCCAGCCACCGCCGCCCCCGCCGCGCCGGCGCAATTCGACTTAAATCGACTTAAATCGAATGATGTCGCCGCCGCCATCGCCACTACCGCCGCCCCAGAAGCGCCCTCGTCCCCCCACCCCTCCTCCGCCGCTTCGCCAGCGAAACCCGCCGTCACCACCGCCGCCGCCGCCACCACCACTGCCGCCGACACCCCCGCCGACACCCCCGCCGCCGCCGCCGACACCGCCGCCGCCGAGCGGCAACTCGCGCAAAGCTTCGCCGGCATGGCGGGCCGCGCCATCGAACCTATTATCGAACCGCTCGGCTTCGACTGGCGCATCGGCATCGGCATCATCGGCTCGCTCGCCGCGCGCGAGGTTTTCATCAGCACGATGGGCACGGTCTTCAGCATCGAAAACGCCGACGAAGAACCCGAAACCCTGCGCGAAGCCTTCGCCAAAGCCGCCTGGCCCGACGGACGCCCGCTTTTCACCCCCCTCGTTTGCGTGACGCTGCTCGTCTTCTATGTTTTCGCGATGCAATGCCTCGCCACGCTCGCGGTCGTGCGCCGCGAAACCCACTCCCTCCGCTGGCCCGCCTTCCAACTCGCCTACATGACCGGCGCCGCCTGGATCATCTGCCTCCTCATCCACCAAGGCGGCCGCCTGCTGGGCTTCTGAAGGGACTTATAACCGCGCAAGACACACAGGACGCACAGGACGCACAGGCGCGGAACGCGAAAAACCGCCACGATATAAAACCCTTTGCGAATGAAAAACCCCCTTCAGGTAGGGCGAGGCGTCCCGCCGAGCCGTGTAAACCGCCCGCGTCCCGCCGAGCCGCGAACGCTCCCCACGGCTCGGCGGGACGCCTCGCCCTACTCTTAACGGCTTCCATAGTGTGATTTTCATTAAGAAATGATATAAAACAGATAATCCTCACCCGCATAGCCCCGCCCTCCCTCGCGCCCGGCGCGGTTAATATTGAAACCCTCCTTAAACGCTCCCCATGCCGCCCGAAGCCCAAACCCTCGCCGCCCTCGCCGCCGTGGCCGCCGCCGCGACCTGGCTGGCCGTCCGCTTTTTCAGAAAACCCAACCCCGCCTGCGGCCACGACTGCGACTGCCCGGCAAACAAACTCAAAGCCAAGCTAAAGCATGATACCCTTAGCAGACAACCCCCCCCCTTCAGGTAGGGCGAGGCGTCCCGCCGAGCCGTGTAAACCGCTCGCGTCCCGCCGAGCCGCGAACGCTCCCCACGGCTCGGCGGGACGCCTCGCCCTACTCTTAACGGCTTCCATAGTGTGATTTTCATTAAGAAATGATAT
>JAIRTK010000446.1 GCA_031254955.1 Opitutaceae bacterium | reverse complement strand
CCCTCGCTCTTTTGAATGGCCGGAAAAACGGGATGAGCCACAGCGCCACGGAGGACACGGCGCCGGACAAGAGACTTTCCACACTGCACGACAAAAAAGGGAAAGGCTTTGAAAATGACGACATGGCGCCAAGAGATTGAATGTGAAAAAATACAACATCCGGGCCGTCCCATGCCGCCAAGTTAGTCCATCAAATCGCGAGCACGCTTGGAAGCGGGCTTGCATGGCACAAGGCGCGGCTGGATTGCGTTGCGCTGCTGGTGGGGGGCGGTGCTGGTGCGGCGCACGGTCACTCTGACCCTGCTCAGCGCATGCTCGCATCGCGGCACGACGAGGTCAGTCCGCCGGCGTTTCCAGCGGTTCTTGAGCGGTTTTGCGCTGCCCGCGTTGGAGGCGGGGCGGTTTATCTTGGGGTGCCTGCCCCGGTGCCGGGAGGGTTTTGTCCTGGTGATGGATCGCCGCGTCTGGAAGTTCGGACGCACGCCCATCAACCTGCTTTTGGCCGGCGTGGCGCTTGGCGGGATGGGTCTGCCGATAGCATGGAGCGCGCTGCTCAAGTGCGCCAGAACGGGGTGCTCGGGCGCTCCGGCGCGGATACGTTGATTAAAAAAAGCCCCGCAGATGCTCGAGTATCGGCTGCGTTGGGGCATCGAATGGTTCTTCGCCCAGCTCAAAAGCCGGGGGCTGAACTTTGAGGCTACTCCTTTGCGCGCCGGCCTCAGACTGGAGCGGCTCTGCGCGGTGCTGGCGGTGCCCTTCGTCTTGGCCTATGCCAATGGCCTGCACAGGCAGGCCCGGCGCGCCGCCCCAGGCCAAAAGAATGGCCATCGCGTCCAAAGCCTGTTTCGCCGCGGCTTGGAGGACTTCACGCCGCGCCTTCTGGCGGGCCGACTTCCTCTCTTCGGACAGACTTCTCTCCTCCCTGCTCTCCACGTGGCCTCCTCCTTTCTCTTCATGTTTTGTCGTGGAGTGTGCACCTGACCTTGCATCAGGCCGTGCGCGCGTGGGAGGCCGCACAGGGCATCCGTGGCCTGACGCAAGGTCAGGCGCTGCACAATTCGCCGCGCCGCGTAACCTCGGTGATTAAATCGCCTTTGCGTGCCGGCGGGCGGAGGGGGCGGGAAGCGTGGCGTCGAAACGCATGGCGACCACGCGCAGCAGCGGCGCGCCGGCGGGCGTCACGCGCAGGCCGGCGGAGTCCATCGTCACGATGCCGTCGGCAATCAGGTCGGCGAATGTGGCAAGCTCGGCGGCGTAGGTTTTTTCAAAATCGACGCCGAGTTCAGCGGACAATCGCGCGTAATCGAGGCGGCGGTCGCACATCACGCGCATGATGATCGCGCGGCGGCGGCGATCCTCTTCGTCGAGGCGCAGGCCGCGCTCGACGGGCAGGCGGCCGCCGGCCAGCGCGGCCTGGTAGACGGCCATGTCTTTCGTGTTTTGCCGGTAGGTGTCGGCGGTTTGCGAGATGGAGGAAAGGCCGAAGCCGTAGAGCGAGGCGCCGGCGCGCGTGCTGTAGCCTTGGAAATTGCGATGGAGCGTGCCGGCGTGTTGCGCGCGCGCGAGTTCGTCGTCGGGACGCGCGAAGTGGTCGAGGCCGATGTCGATGAAGCCGGCGCGCGTGAGGCGTTCGTGCGCGAGCGCGAACAGGGCGAGTTTTTCCTCGGGGTCGGGAAGCTGGTCGCGGTGCTCGAAGATTTTTTGCGCGGGTTTTATCCAGGGCACATGCGCGTAGCTGAAGACGGAGAGCCGGTCGGGCGCGAGCGCGAGCGCGTCGTCGAGCGTGCGGGCAAAGGAGGCGCGCGTCTGGAGCGGGAGGCCGTAAATGAGGTCGAGGTTGATGGAGCGGAAGCCTTCGGCGCGCAGCCAGGCGACGGCCTGCCGGTTGAGCGGATGGGGCTGGCGGCGGTGGATGGCGAGTTGCACGCGGCGGTCGGTGTCCTGCACGCCGAGGGAGGCGCGCGTGGCGCCGAGTTCGGCGAGGGCGCGGATGTGGTCGCGGGTGAGGCGGCGCGGGTCGATTTCGACGCTGATTTCGGCGTCGGGCGCATACGTGAAGCGCGAGCGGACCAAGGCGGCGAGCCGGCGGAGTTCGCCGGGTTGGAGAAAGGTGGGCGTGCCGCCGCCGAGGTGGAGCTGCACGACCGGGCGGCCGGTGTCGATGCGGCCGGCGGCGAGGGCGATTTCGCGTTCGAGGAGGTCGAGGTATTCGGAGGCGGCGCCGGCGCGGCGCGTGATGATGGCGGTGCAGCCGCAATACCAGCAGCGCGTCTCGCAAAACGGCAGGTGGAAATAGAGTGAGAGGGGGCCGGCGCCGGGCGCGTTGTCGGCGCGGATTGCGTCGTCGAGATTGAGCGGGGCGAGATCGGTGGTGAAGCGCGTGGCGGGCGGGTAGGAGGTGTAGCGCGGCGCGGCCAGCGAGTATTTGCGGATGAGGTCGAGGTTGGGAAGGGCTGGCGGTGATGGCGCTGGCGGTGGTTGGGCGGCGGGCATGGGATGGCGGATGTTTTTAATAATTTGGCACAAAACCAGCGTCCCGTTGAGTCTCTTTTTTGTCAAAGAAGCGAGATTTCTTGGCTGGCCGGTGGTGCTTAGGACGCCTTGGTTAAGCCCTGATGTTAAGCGACGTCCCGGCGGTTAGTCCCGGAATGACGGCCAGCGGCTCATGTCTTCAGCCCCGAGGACGATCAACTCTTGGCCGCGGGTTTCTCGCTGCGTTCGTCACCCTCGGCTAAACACTGCCGCCCCTCAGGGGTTTACCACCGTGCCAATGCGTTTTTAACCTATCCTTTAAAAAGGCCTCTGGCATCGCCCCCTCCCTCTTTTTCAAGCCCCTTTCGGAGATTTTCTGGACCCGAAAAAACGAAACAACATCATCTCCTCAATAGATTCATAACGGGAAACTGCAAGCAAGGGTTCCGAGTAAACAATCTTCTCTGTTTTCTCATCAGTGTGATCTATAATTCTAAATACGACTATATTTTTGATCGCATCACTACCAACGTCCTCAAGTTCAACATTCAAAAGCCAGTCGCGGAAAAGACAGCCATTATTATGCATATCACAAACAGGAAAATTTCTACATTCAAGGCTTGCATCATATCATTGCCTTTTATCGTTATTTCAACAATAACAGGTAAAATCACGCCTTTGCCGAATTTATAATACCATTTCTCGGTGAACATGACACTTTAGAAGCAGAGCCATGTTCACTGGGAAAGGGTATAACCTGACGCTTAAAAATGACGCTACAAGGAACTCACCGCCAAATACCCGATCGACTCCATCAAGCAGGGCGAACGCATCTAAGAGCGTCTAACAAAATTACAATAGGGCAGGCCGAAAGACGGTATGAAAAGCGAGGGGAAACGCGAGGATGCAGGCGCCTCGCTTGCGAAGCCCGTCGCGGAAGGACGCCACGGGTTTGCTTCCGCCATTACGCCAGCGCAGTCGCATGAAACACAAACGCGCGCGACTGCTGTCCGGCAACGGGCTTCGCAAGCGAAGCCCCTACATCCGCCGCCGCGCCCCTCCGTGTCCGCTGTGTCTCTTCGCTCAATCCTTCTTTT
>JAIRTK010000438.1 GCA_031254955.1 Opitutaceae bacterium | reverse complement strand
GTGGCGAGACGCACGTGTATGCTGTCGAAATCGAAAAACAGCAAGGCGGATGAAAACGGCCACCACCGCGCCGACGGGACGCCCGGGCGCCAGCCATGCGCGGGACCGGTTAATACCCTTTCCCAGTGAACATGACACTATAGAAGCAGAGCCATGTAAGGGCTTCGCTTGCGAAGCCCGTTGCTGGTGCACGGCCTTTGCAGGAGCACGGTTATCAAGCCAGGCGTCGCAAGCGACGCCCCTACAAAAGTGTGATTTTCATTGGGAATGGGCATAAAAAGTGAACAATGAAAAAAGTGACGAAGCCGGAGAGTTTGTTTCCTCCCTCATTCCTCACGCTTCACCCCTCGTCCTCCGTCTCTCCGACCCTCTGTCTCTCCATCTCTCCGTCTCTCCATCTTTTCATCTTTTCATCTCTCCGTGCCTCCGTGTCTCCATGGTAGAAGAAAGAGAAAGAGAAAGAGAAAGAGGAAAGAAGAAAGAGAAAGAGGAAGCGGAAGAGAAAGAGGAAACGGAAGAGGAAAAAGAAAGCGGAAAAAAGGCGTGGCCACGGTTTGGCGTGCGCCCTGTGTCATCAGTTTCTAAAAAAACAGCTTGATTTCCCTTGGCCCCAGTCCATTCTATACCGACATATAATAGATTTACCTCCTTTCTTTTTCCCTTATCCACCTTCGCCTATTATCGTAACTCCGCTTTGAATCCCCGCGCATCTCGCGGGTGCGTTTTCTCAAAAATCCCTCCGTCCGCCCTGCGACGCCCCGACTTTTCCGCCCGAAAAATCTCCCTCGAAAAACCCTCATGACCTCCCCCGCCCAACCCCCGCGCCCGACGCGCAAGCAGTTCCTCAAGGCCGCCGGCCTGTTTTGCGCCGGCATCGCGCTGCCCCGGTTTGCCTCCGGCGAACCGGCGTCGCCCAACCTCCGCGCCGCCAACCGCGCCGCCGCCCGCACCTCGGCCAACTCCCGCGTCCGCCTCGCCGCCATCGGCACCGGCGGAAAGGGCGGGCGCAACCTGACCGATTTCCTCAAAAACTTCCGCAACATCGAGTGCGTCGGCGTGGCCGACCCGAAAGCCGAGGCCCGCGCCAAGGGCGGACGCATCGCCAAGCTCCCTGACGACGCCATCCACTCCGATTTCCGCGACCTGCTGGAAAAAGGCGGCATCGACGCCGTGTGCGTTTCCACGCCCGACCACTGGCACGTGCCGGCCACGCTCGCCTGCATCCGGCGCGGCCTCGCCGTGTATGTCGAAAAACCGCTCTGCCGCACGCAGGCCGAGGGGCGCCTGCTGGCCGACACCGTGGCCGCGCTCGACGCGAAAGTGCTCGTCGGCAGCCAGCAACGCTCGATGTATCCGGCCATCCTCAAAGCCGTGCGCGCGGTGCGCTCGGGCCGCGTCGGCGAGTTGCGCACCATCCGCGTGCTCCTGCACAAAGGCAACCCCGGCGTGCCCTTCACCGTCGAGCCTGTCCCGCCGACCATCGACTATCCGCTCTGGCTCGGCCCCGCGCCGGACAAACCCTATTCCGCCCGGCGCGTCGGCGGCACATTCCGGCAGATTTCCGATTATTCCGAAGGCTCCATCAGCGACTGGGGCGCGCATCACCTCGACATCGTGCAAATGGTGCTCGGCATGGACCGCGGCGGCCCGTCCGAGGTGGAGGGCACGGGCTTGTTTCCGACCGAGGGACTCTACGACGTGCCCTACCAATACGACGCGCGCCTGTATTATCCGTCGAAAAAAGTCACCGTCGTCGTGACCACCGACCCGAAGGATTTCCCGGAGGTGCGCGGCGCGAAGGGACTCACCAACGGCATCCGCTTCGAGGGCAGCGAGGGCTTTATTTTTTGCGACCGCGTAAAAACCCTCGCCAGTTCGCCCACCCTGCTCGACGCCGGCGACTTCGAGGGAAAGACGATCAACCGGGCCGCGCACCTGAAAAACTTCATGGACATGATCACGCAAGGCGCGGCCCCCTGCGCCCCAGCCGAGACCGGCCACCGCTCGGCCACGCTCTGCCACCTTGTCTATACGGCGGTCCGCCTGCGCGCCCATTTGAAATGGGACCCCGTCATGGAGCGCTTCGAGGGCGCCCATGCCGGACTCGCCAACCGCACCCTCGCCATCCCCCGCAAGGAGGAATGGTATCACATCTGATCCGAGGCGGAGGCTGCGTCGGAAAATCCCAAATTCCAAACAGATTCCAAACAGATCCCCAAAAACAGATCCCAAAAAAAGCGATTCCGGCCACGAAGCCATTGATTTGAGTCGATTGAAATCGACCAAAATCGAGTTAAGTCGATTACCGCCGCCGCCCGCCCGCCTCGCCCGCCGCCTACCCCCCGCCGCCCACCGCCGCCCACCGCCGCCACCGTCGCCATTATCACCGCCCACCACTCGCCACCCGCCGCCACCGCACCCACCACCCGTCACTCACCACCCGCCGCGCCCAATCGAAAATCCCTCCAACACCATGCCCTCCCGTCCGTCCTCCCTGCTCCTGCTCCTGCCGCTCCTGCTCGCCCTGTCCATGCCGGCCCCGCGCTCCGCCGCCGCGCCCGCCGCCTCCGCGCCCGCTGACACCGCGTTTGCCGCCGGCATCGCCGGCTTCGCCTACGGCGAAAACGCCGGGCTGGAGGCGTCCGCGTTTGACTACATCGCCCGCCACCGCGACGACCCCGCGGCGCTTCGCGCCCTCGCCGCCGCCGCGCGCGAGGCCGGCGCGCGCGCGGCGAAACCCGACGGACGCGCCGTTGCCGCCTGGATCATCGGACTGGCCGGCGACGACAGCGAACTCGACTTCCTGCAACAACTCCTGCGCTCCCGTGAAAACTTTCCCGACGCGGTCAGCGCCCTCGTCCAGCTCCGCACCGGCGCGGCGGTGGCCGCGCTCGCCGCCGCGTGTAACCAGGAAACGGATACGCCCCGCCGGCTCGCGCTGGTCTCCGCGCTCGGCCAGACGCGTTCGCCAGCGGCGTCCGGGCAGCTCGCCGCCCTGGCCCGCGACACCGCGCAGCCGCGCATCGCCGCCGCCGCCCGCGCCGCGCTCGCCGCCTCGCAAACCCCCGAGGCCTGCGCCGCGCTCGCCGCGTTGCCGGCGTCCGAGGCCGCGCCCGAGCAAGTCGCCGCCGCGCGCACCCTCGCCCTTTTGGGCCGGGCCTCCGACGCCGCCGCGCTGGCCGACGGACTGGCCGCATCCGCCACGCTCCCGGTGACAACCCGGCTCGCCGCCGCCCGGGTCGTCTGCGACCACGATTTGCCCGGCGCGGGCGGGCTTCTCGCCGCGCTCGCGGACGCGCAGGAACCGGCCATGCAGGCGCTCGCGGACACCTATTTCGCGAAACTCCCCGCCGCGCTTCAAAAAAAACTGCTCGCCCGCCTGCAAGCCGCCGCCTCCTCCGCCGCCGCGCCCGCCGTTTTCCAGCGCGTCGCGACCGTGCTGCCCGCCATCTCCGCGACGGACGCGCTTCCGTTCCTTTCCTCCAAAAGCCAGCCCGTCCGCGAAGCCGCCCTGCGCCGGATCGCGCTCGACCCGGACCGCGCGAGCTTCGACCGCGTGCTCTCCGAATACACGCAAACCGTCGGCGCGACCGGCGCGACCGGCGCCGGCGCCGGCGCCTCCGCGCACGAGTGGCTGGCCGCGCTGGTCGCCATGCCGCGCCAGACCGACGAATGGTTTGCCGCCGCGCTCGCCGCCGCAAAAAAAGCGGACGAACAAATCAAGCTTTGCGAACTGGTGAAACGCCGCGCCGCGCAAGCCGCCGCGCCCGCGCTTCGCCCGCTGCTCGCCGCCTCCGACGCGAAAGTCCGCGCCGCCGCGTTCGGCGCCATCGGCGCCATCGGCTTCGACCGCGCTGCCGACGCCCTCGCGCTCCTGCTCGCCGCCCCGCCGCCCGAACGCCGCGAGGCGGTCAACGCCGTGCGCGCCTCCTACCGGCGCTCCGCCGACCGCAACGCCTTCGCGTCCGCCATCGTCGCCGCGCTCGACCAGACCGCCTCGCAGCCGCCAATCCGCGACTTTCTCCTCACCTTCGCCGGCGAGAGCGGCACGCCCGCCGCGCTCGCCGCGTTGTGGAAAATCTACGACGCCCCCGCCGCCGCTGGCGAAACCGACACCGACGCCACCCGCCGCGCCGCCCTCCGCGCGCTGGCCAAATGGCCCGACGCCGCGCCGCTCGACCGCCTCGCGGAAATCGCCGCCGATGCCGCCGCGCCCGCCAACCTCCGCGCCCTCGCTCTCCGCGCTTACCTCGACATCCTTGCCCGCGCCGCCGCCGCTCCCGTCGCCGAACGCCTGCGCCACGCCGGGCGCGCCCTCGCCCTCGCGCAAAGCGACCAGGACCGCCGCGCCGTGCTCGCCATCGCCGCCACGATTCCCGATGCCAAGGCCCGCGACCTCATCAACACCATCGGCAAACAGCCGGAGTTGAAAACCGAGTATGACGCCGCCCGCAAGGCCCACGCCGCGCTGCTGAAAAACGCGCACCCCAAAAACGTTGCGGATGATGACGCCGGCACCGAAGAATGATGTGACAGGCCTCCGCGAAGGCGCGTCCTTTCGGATTCACAGATGCCATCCGCCGCGCGCCACCGCCTTTCTCTTTCACCCCTTTTTAATCAACCCCTTTTTAATCAACTTCTTTTAATCAACCTCTTTTAAAATGCCCATGCGTTTCCGTGCCAACGTCGGTCTTTTTCCAGATATACCAGCGATTTGGGCGGGCAACCCAAGCCTGCCGGCAGGATGCCGGCGCTCCCAGTCGCTCGCGCGCAACCGAACCCCGCACGGCAGGCAACCCCGCGAGGCGGACGCATGCCTGTCCGC
>JAIRTK010000364.1 GCA_031254955.1 Opitutaceae bacterium | reverse complement strand
CTCGTCCATGTGGAGATGAAACTCGGACCAGTCTTTGAGGCGGTCGAGGGGGGCGCGATCGACGGGGGTTTCGCGCATGTATTCGAGGAAGCCGGTGGGTTTGCCCATGATGGTGTGTGTGGTGGTTAAAGATTGCCGGTTGTTGATGGTTGGTTGATGAAAAAAGAAAAAAGATGCGCGCGGAGGGTTGTCAGCAGTCGGCTTCGGCAAGGGTGCGGGCACCGTGTTGGTTGGAATAGAGGCGGGTGTTGTTGGAGTTGAACTCGTGTTTCAAATCGAGCGAAAGATATTCGAGGGAAATGATCTTGTAATGACGGGCAAACCACGCGCCCTTCCGTTTTTCAGTCTCATAGGACAGCAGGAGATGCACGGCATCCTCAATCACCTTGAAATCAGTTGAGGGGGAAAAGAAAAAGGAACGGTAGGAACTGTCGGTGTTTTTCGGGCTGTATGTTTTGCATTCGAGATAAAAGGGCGTGCCGTTCCATGAGAATTTGAGATCGGGATAGCCGCTTGATTTTGCCCTGCCACTGCTTCCCCTTGGCGTTTCCGGCGAGAGCCCGTTATGCCCGAGCGCATCGCGGACAAACCGCTCTATTTCATTGCCAACCTCATTGGGCCGGGCCTTTTTCATACCGCCTTCGGATTTGATATTAGCGGCGGCATCCGAGGCTGCCTTTTCCAACGCGGCCAGCATTCCCGCATGAACGGGATTTTGCTCATCAAACGGGAAGACCTTTCTGGAAGTGAGCGTCTCTATAACAAGGTTAAAAGGGATATCCTTAACAGGAGCAAGAACCTGCCGTATAATGCCTTCGAGACGGGCAATGTAGTTTTCGTCCTTCATGTCATTGGAACCCTTGGTCACCCTTGCCACAGGGTGGCGGCCAGATGGCGCTCAAATGCTTTTTCAAGGGAATTGTCTTCCTGGCGCAACATGGCAGTGGCCTTTCGCAGATGTTCGCGGGCACGAACAAGGGACACGACCAGTTCGGAGGCGTTTCCGTGACGAAGCTCCACGGATTTCGAGATGAACATATTCAGCATCTTCTCCATATCTGAAAGCTCGTCGGATATTTCCTTTGTGCAATGTCCTGGACCTGTTTGTATCACGGTTTTTGAAGGATAATAATGCGGTTGGTGTTTGTGCCTGATGTATTGTTTGACACGCCCCAGATGTTGGCGGTTTTGGTGAAGGTTTGCGTGTTGATTAAGATTTCCCTGCAAGTGAAACCGTTGTTTTCGGCGGCGGGGGCGACGGTTTCCTCAAGGCGCAGGGTGCCGTTGCGGACCTCGCCGACCTCGAAGGCGACATGCCCGCCGGGCCGGACGACACGATAAAGTTCGCGGAAGGCATTTGATATAAATTCCGCCCAGACAGGAAGAGTCCGGCAGATTGTTATTTTTTTGGATATTACTTCGGTGTCTATGCAATTAAACCAGCAGCGCAGCCAGTTGTCCTGCGCGTATTGGACAACATCAAGAAATGGCGGCGATGTGACAACAAGCGCGATGCTTTCATTTACGATTTGCGGCGTGTTGCCCGCCGGATTTTCGAGGAAAACGGCGTTATGGGCCGCGGCGCGAAGATTCGCCCCCGCCGTTGAATCGAGCCCGGAAAGCAGTTGCTTGCTTTTTTTCCAAATCAAACGGGCAATATCGCGATATTCGGGAACAAGGCCGCGCGCGGCGTTGATTTTTATTTGCCGGGCGGGAGTAGTCGCTTGATTGGGCGGCAGTGTATAAACCGAAAAAAACCCCGGTGAGTGCCCGGTGAGCCGGTTCGTGGCGACCATGCGCAACCACCGGTCGGTGTCGTCCTCGGCGCCACTGGCGCGGCGTCTTTTCAAATAATGACGCAGTGCAAGGATTTCCCCGAATGTCCGTTTCTCATAAAACATGGACAAATCCGGCACGCCAGTCCGCGCGGCGGCGGAGGGCGAAGCGAGCATTGGCGAAATCCGGTCAAGGCGGGCGCGAACATCCTGAAGCGACGGGACCGCCAGGCGCGGACGCGCAAGAATCTGCGAGAGTGGATTAACGTCGTTGGAAATCACGCGCCGCCCGCGCAAGGCGGCTTCGATGGCGGTTGTGCCGCGACCAGCGAAAGGGTCATAGACAACATCGCCGGGCTTTGTATAACGCTCAATGAACCACGCGGGAAGTTGCGGTTTGAAACAAGCGCGGTAGGAAACCTCGTGCAAAGCAGATGCCTGACGCTGCCGGGATGTCCAAAACTCGCCAACACGAACGCGTGGCGTGGCAACAGACGAAGATGCAGGGAAGCTGCCGAGATTGGTCTTTTCCCGGTAGGTCAGGTGGGTGGCGTCCTCGACTGTCGCTGTTGCTGGCATATGGTTGGACTCGACGTAATTCGACTTAAGGCGACCTGAGCCGGGATGGCTAGTTTCCGCCGACGCGGCTGAGGTCGCGGGCGTTGGACTCGAAGGCGGCCATGATGGCGTCGTCGCCGGCGAGGCCTTCGGATTTCGCTTCTTCGATGCGTGTCAGCATGCGTTTGTAGTCTTTGGGCATGATTTTGACAAACTTGGGCAGCAGGGCGGCCCAGGCGTCGAGCACGCGGCGGGCTTGGGCGCTGCCAGTAAGGGCGGCATGGCGTTCGATGAGGGCGCGGAGTTCGGCGGCTTCGGCGCCGGTTTCCACTTCTTCCATGTGCACCATGCCGGCGTTGATGCTGGCGGCGAGGGCGTAGTGTTCGTCGAGGATGTAGGCGACGCCGCCGCTCATGCCGGCGGCGAGGTTGCGGCCGGTGGGGCCGAGGATGACGACGCGTCCGCCGGTCATGTATTCGAGGCCGTGGTCGCCGACGGCTTCGACCACCGCCGTCGCTCCGGAGTTGCGCACGCAGAAGCGTTCGCCGGCCATGCCGCCGACGTAGAGTTCGCCGGAGGTGGCGCCGTAGAGGGCGACGTTGCCGGCGATGATGTTTTTCGAGGGGTCGAAGGTGCTGTCTTCGGGGGGGCGGATGATGATGCGGCCGCCGGAGAGGCCTTTGCCGACGTAGTCGTTGGCGTCGCCGTGGAGGCGGAAGGTCATGCCGGGGGGGAGGAAGGCGCCGAAGCTCTGGCCGGCGGAGCCGTTGAAGCGGATGTCGATGGTGTCGTCGGGGAGGCCTTTCGCGCCCCATTTGCGGGTGACTTCGCTGCCGGTGATGGTGCCGGTGACGCGGTTGGTGTTGCGCAGGGGGAGTTCGGCGGTGACTTTTTCGCCTTTTTCGATGGCGGGGCGGCAGAGGTCGAGGAGGGTGGTCAGGTCGAGCGATTTTTCGAGGCCGTGGTCTTGCGGGATCTGGCAATAACGGCCGACTTCGGGGCCGGAGTCGGGGACGTAGAGGATGTTGGAGAGGTCGAGGTTTTTGGCTTTCCAGTGTTCGATGGCTTGGCGGGGTTCGAGGCGGTCCACGCGGCCTATCATTTCCTGGAGGGTGCGGAAGCCGAGGCGGGCCATGTGTTCGCGGACTTCGCGGGCGAGGAAGGTCATGAGGTTGATGATGTGTTCGGGGCGTCCGGTGTAGTGGCGGCGGAGGCGGGGGTCTTGGGTGGCGATGCCGGCGGGGCAGGTGTTGAGTTGGCAGGCGCGCATCATGATGCAGCCGGTGGAGACGAGGGCGGTGGTGGCGAAGCCGTATTCTTCGGCGCCGAGGAGGGTGGCGATGATGATGTCGCGGCCGGTTTTGAGTTGGCCGTCGGTTTCAATGGCGATGCGGCTGCGGAGGTTGTTGAGGACGAGGGTTTGGTGGGTTTCGGCGAGGCCGAGTTCCCAGGGGAGGCCGGCGTGCCAGATGGAGTTGAGGGGGGCGGCGCCGGTGCCGCCGTCGTGGCCGGAGATGAGGACGACGTCGGCGTGGGCTTTGGAGACGCCGGCGGCGATGGTGCCGACGCCGACTTCGGAGACGAGTTTGACGGAGATGCGGGCGTGGCGGTTGGCGTTTTTGAGGTCGTGGATGAGTTCGGCGAGGTCTTCGATGGAGTAGATGTCGTGGTGGGGGGGGGGGGGAGATGAGGCCGACGCCGGCGGTGGTGTGGCGGGTGCGGGCGATCCAGGGGTAGACTTTGGGGCCGGGGAGTTGGCCGCCTTCGCCGGGTTTGGCGCCTTGGGCCATTTTGATTTGGATTTCGCGGGCGTTGACGAGGTATTCGCTGGTGACGCCGAAGCGTCCGGAGGCGACTTGTTTGATGGCGGAGTTTTTGCTGTCGCCGGTGGGGAGGGGGGTGTAGCGGGCGGGGTCTTCGCCGCCTTCGCCGGTGTTGGATTTGGCGCCGAGGCGGTTCATGGCGATGGCGAGGGTTTCGTGCGCTTCTTGCGAGATGGAGCCGTAGGACATGGCGCCGGTTTTGAAGCGTTTGACGATGGTTTCAACGGGTTCGACTTCTTCGATGGGGACGGGGTCGGAGGGTTTGAAGTCGAGGAGGCCGCGGAGGGTGCAGTGGTTTTTGCTTTGGTCGTCGATGAGGCGGGTGTAGGTTTTGAAGGTTTCGTAGGAGGCGGTGCGGACGGCTTTTTGGAGGGCGTGGATGGATTCGGGGTTGAAGAGGTGGTATTCGCCGGTGTCGCGCCATTTGAACTGGCCGCCGGGGGGGAGCGCGGGGTCGTGGGTGGCGACGGGGCCGCGGGGGTCGTAGGCGGCGCGGTGGCGGTGGAGGACTTCTTCGGCGATGGTGTCGAGGCCGATGCCGCCGATGCGCGAGGGGGTCCAGGTGAAGTAGAGGTCGATGACTTCCTGGCTGAGGCCGACGGCTTCGAAGACTTGCGCGCCGCGGTAGCTTTGGGTGGAGGAGATGCCCATTTTGGACATGACTTTGACGATGCCTTTGGCGGCGGCTTTCAGGTAGTTTTTGCAGGCGGTCTTGGGGTCGGGGCCGGGGAGGAGGTCTTGGTGGATGAGGTCGTCGATGGTTTCGAAGGCGAGGTAGGGGTTCACGGCGCTGATGCCGTAGCCGATGAGGAGGGCGAAGTGGTGCACTTGGCGGGCTTCGCCGGTTTCGATGACGAGGCTGGCTTGGGTGCGGAGGCCTTCGCGGATGAGGTAGTGGTGGAGGCCGGCGACGGCGAGGAGGGCGGGGATGGGGGCGTTGTCTTTGTTGATGCCGCGGTCGCTGAGGATGAGGACGCTGGCTTCTTCTTTGGTGATGAGGCGGCGGGCTTCGCGGAAGAGGTCGTCCATGGCTTTGCCGAGGCCTTTTTCGCCGCGGGTGGCGCGGAAGAGGATGGGGAGGGTGGCGACTTTGAGGCCGGGGAGTTGCATGCGGCGGATTTTGGCGAGTTCGTCGTTGGTGAGGACGGGCCAGTCGAGTTCGACGCGGCGGCAGGCGGAGGGGAGGGGGTTGAGGAGGTCGCCTTCGGTGCCGAGGCGGGTCTCGGCGGAGGTGATGATTTCTTCGCGGATGCAGTCGATGGGGGGGTTGGTGACTTGGGCGAAGAGTTGTTTGAAGTAGTCGTAGAGGAGGCGGGGTTTGTCGGAGAGGACGGCGAGGGGGGTGTCGTTGCCCATGGAGCCGAGGCCTTCGACGCCGTCGCGGGCCATGGGGGTGAGGATGGCGCGTTCGTCTTCGTGGGTGTAGCCGAAGGCGAGTTGGCGTTGTTTGAGGGTGTCGGGGTCGGGCGCGGGGAGGTCGGGCGCGGGGGGGAGGTCGTTGAGGTGGACGAGGTGGGTTTTCAGCCATTGGCGGTAGGGGTATTCGGTGGCGAGCTGGTCTTTGACTTGTTCGTCGTCGAGGATGCAGCCTTTGAGGGTGTCCACGAGGAACATGCGGCCGGGTTGGAGGCGGCCTTTGGTGGCGATTTCGGAGGGGGGGATGTTGTCGAGGACGCCGGCTTCGGAGGCGAGGATGACGAGGTCGTCCTTGGTGATGTAGTAGCGGGCGGGGCGGAGGCCGTTGCGGTCGAGGATGGTGCCGATGAGTTTGCCGTCGGTGAAGGCGATGGCGGCGGGGCCGTCCCAGGGTTCCATGAGGCAGGAGTGGTATTGGTAGAAGGCGCGGCGGTCCGAGTCCATGGTTTTGTGGTTGGACCAGGGTTCGGGGATCATCATCATGATGGCGTGGGGGAGGGAGCGGCCGGCGAGGTGGAGGAGTTCGAGGGTGTTGTCGAACATGGCGGAGTCGCTGCCGTTGGGGTTGATGACGGGGAGGATTTTTTTGATGTCGTCGCCGAAGAGGTCGGAGTCGAAGAGGGCCTGGCGGGCGTGCATCCAGTTGACGTTGCCGCGCAGGGTGTTGATTTCGCCGTTGTGGGCGATGTAGCGGTAGGGGTGGGCGCGGTCCCAGCTGGGGAAGGTGTTGGTGGAGAAGCGGGAGTGGACGAGGGCGATGGCGGTCTTCAGGTCGGGTTCGCGGAGGTCGAGGAAGTAGTCGTCGAGTTGGGTGGTGAGGAGCATGCCTTTGTAAACGAGGGTGCGCGAGGAGAGGCTGGGTTGATACCACATGTCGGCGCCGCCGAGGCCTTCGCTGACGACTTCGTGGGAGGCGCGTTTGCGGATGACGTAGAGTTTGCGTTCAAAGGCGAGTTCGTCGGCGACTTTGGGGGAGCGGCCGATGAAGATTTGGCGGATGAAGGGTTCGCAGGATTTGGCGGTGTCGCCGAGGTGGGTGTTGTTGGTGGGGATGGTGCGCCAGCCGAGGAAGTGCTGGCCTTCGCTGCGGATGATTTGGGCGAGGTGGTTTTCGAGGCGGCGGCGTTGCGCGGGGTTGCGGGGGAGGAAGACCAGGCCGGTGCCGTAGTGGCCGCGGCCGGGGAGGGTGATGCTGACGGATTTGCAGACGCGCACGAGGTATTCGTGGGGGATTTGGAGGAGGATGCCGGCGCCGTCGCCGGTGTTGGGTTCGGCGCCGGTGGCGCCGCGGTGGTCGAGTTTGCGGAGGACTTCGAGGCCTTGTTCGATGATGCGGTGGGTGGGGCGGCCTTTCATGTCCACGACGAAGCCGATGCCGCAGGCGTCGTGTTCGTGGCGGGGGTCGTAGAGGCCTTGTTTGCCAGGGCGTCGGGTGGCGGGGGCGGCGGGGGTTGCGCGGGCGCGCGGGTTGGTGCGGGGGGCGGTGGTCGGGTCGGTCAACTGGGTCTTCACGGTCTTCACGGGTAAGGTGTTGCTGGTGGCGGTGGTTGGTGGATGGCGGTGGCGGTGGCGGATAGCGGATGGCAGTGGTGGATGGCGGATAGCAGTGGTGTCGGTGTCGCCTGAAGACAGGCAACGGGATACCATGAGGCATAACCGCACTGCATGGGAAGCGTTTTAACGGCGGCCTGGCGTGTTTTTTGGGGCTGCTTTGTCAACGGGGGGCAGCCGAGGTCTGGCGCGGGAGCACCGGTAGGGAGGCCTCTCCGAGGCCTCCGCAACCACGCTTCGATTTACCCATGCCGCCACGATTTAGCCATGCCGCTCTGATTTAGCCATGAAAATTCAAACCGCCAACCTCGCTCGGCGGAGGCCTCGGAGAGGCCTCCCTACCGGCGCTGCCGCGCCAGGCCTCTTGCCTCGTTCTTGTTTTCGTTCCTCTTGGCGCGTTCTCGTTCTCTTTCTCCCTCGGCGGAACCGTCCGGTGGTGAAAGAAGAAAGATAAAGAGGAAAGAGAAAGAAGCGCGAGAACGAGGAAGGATAACGATA
>JAIRTK010000150.1 GCA_031254955.1 Opitutaceae bacterium | reverse complement strand
CGCGGCTCAACCGGAGGCCTCGCCCTGCCTTTCACTGGTTCTCCTTTGTTAACTGAAGCTACGCACACGGCCTGCGGGATTGCGTGGCGGGAGTTGAGTGGCATGGGCGTCCCCGCCCCCGCCCATGTGTCCGGGAGGTTGGGTTGCGTGGCAGGGGTGTTTCCGCCCATGCGCTTGGAGAGGGCGCGGCGCGGAGCGCCGTCCACGGGCGAGTCGCCCGTGTCACCAGACACGCCCGTGCCACACGAACCGCACTGCCATACGGTCCGCTCTGCTTCGCGTTAAACTTGGTGGTTCCTCGCTATTTTCGATGGCCATGCGCGTGGACGCGCGCTGGCGCAAGGAGGGGCGGCGTCCCGCCGCCCGACGAGGCGCAACGCGCCTCGCCCGTCGGTCCGCTCGCTCACTCACCTCGTCCATCCGCCGGCAGGCAATCCGAAAACCCGTGTGCGTCCGTCCGCATCCCTGCGAAACGGGCGCGGGCTTCGCCCGCGTCGGGCGGCGGGACGCCGCCCCTCCTTGCGCCAGCGCGCCATCGGACCGACGCTTCATTGGGCGGCGGCGGCGGGTCACGGCAGGGGGCGCAAGCCTTCCGCGCGGATGCTCCAAGTGCCGTCCTTGGGGAAACCGGGGAACGCTTCTTCCGCGCCGTCCCAGCCGCCGACCATCAAGGCCACCGCGCTGAGGAACGCGCCGTTGGCCGGGAGGTAAACGGCGATTTCGCGTTTGCGCGCGCCGGGCGGCGGGTTTGCCGGCATGGCTTCGTCGCTGCGTTGCGGACAGTGGCCGGTGGGCAGGTAGCGGTTGTTGGGGCCGTCGCGCATGAGAATGTCGAGCGCGTCCCGAGGGCGTCCGAGGCGCGCGGCGGTCATCGCGATCATCGGGTAATCCCAGCCCCAGATTTTGGTCTCCCAGTCCCAGTGCGCGAGCACGGCGTCGAGCGTGCGGTTCATGGTGTCGCGGTCCACGCCGGGGCCGCCGGGCAGGAAGCCGAGCGGCATGAGCATCTCGGGGTGATCGTGGCGGCTTTTGATGTTGTCCCAGGTGTCGGGGTGCGATTCGAGCGCGACGTATTTGCCGTCTTTTTGCGGCAGCGGGGAGAGGTGCGCGAGGATGTGGTCGTGGTGTTCGTCGCGCGGGAGGCCGAGGCGTTCGCGCCAGTGCTGCGCGGTGGCGAGCGCCCAGCGCCAATAGGCCAGCTCGAAGGATGGATTCTGGCTCGTGGCCTGGTCGTGGATTTCCTGCACGATCCAAAGCGGCGGGCCGAGCACATAGCGGTCGCGCGCCTTGTCGAAGTGGAGCATCGAGGCCATGCAGTCCGCGGTTTCCAGGACGAGCGCGCGATGGCGCTGGAGCACGGCGGCGGCGGCGGCGGGGGTGGTCGCAGCGGCGTTGCGCCAAAGCAGTTCGCAAAGATAAATCGTGTGCGGCTGGTTCCAGACGATGAGGGGGTTGCCGCCGGGGCTTTCGCGCATCTCCGGGCCGGTCATCTTGGCCCAGCGCGCGCCTTTGAGTCCGCGTTCGGCGGCCAGCGCGCGCGCGGCGGGGAGTTGGGATTGATACCATGCGAGGTTTTTCGCGAGCAGTTCGCCGTTGCCCCAGAGCGGGAAGTGGGCGGTGTGCCACCAGATCATCTCGGTGTGGTGTTTGCCATACCAGGTGTTGCAGGTGAGTCCGCTTTCCTGGGGCGGCGTGTCGCCCGCCATCTGCGCGGCCATGAGGTAGCGCGAGAGGATGATGCGTTCTTCGATGCGCGGCGCGAGCGGGTGGGTGCTGCCGGTGAAATCGACGGCGGCGGAGTCGTTCCAGAATGTTTCCCAGTGCGCGGCGGAGTCGTGGAAGACGCGGGCGGGCGCGGGCGGAGGCGCGTCGGCGCGGCGCGGCGAGAAATCCAGGACAAAGGCAAGCTCGGCGGGGTCGTCGCCGCCGGGGCCGGGCGCGGCTTCGTTGGCGATGAAAAACGTGTGCGGCGCGCCGGTGTCGGGTTTGAGCGCATGGTCGCTGCGCACGTAATAAGCCGTTCCGCCGACGCGGCGTTCGATGTGTCCGCGGTCAATCAGTTTCGACTCGTGCGTTTCGGGCGCGCTCCAGTCCAGGTCGGGCGTGTTTTTGACGCGCATGTTGTGGCCGCGCGGAAAGGCCAGGCGCACGCGGAGTTTTCCGATTTCGCCGCCGGGCGCGCGGGGCGACACCAGCGGCGAGGTGATGCGCACGGCGATGGTGTCGCCGCCGGGGGCGCAGGCGGTCTCGACTTGCACCGGGACGCCGTCGAGCTTGAAGCGGCTCGTGACGATGCCGCGCCAGAGGTCGAGCGTCTGGAAAGGCTCTTGGATGTCGGCGGGCGAGAGGGTCGCGCGGGCGCCGTCGGGGCGGGTGTAATCGAGCGCCAGTTGCGCGAGCGGGTGCGCGCGCGGGTTTTTGCGCAGCCAGTCGCCGGCGGGCGTGGACGCGCGGGTGGGGAAGGGGAGCGTGCCGCCGCCGGGCAGCGTGTAGTCGCGGCTGGCGTCGGCGAGGGTGAAGTTTTTCGGGTTGGGGTCGGACACCCAGCACCAGCGCGATTGTGTTTCGACGGGGATGCCCCAGCGTTGGTAATGCCCGGCCAGGGTTTGCAGGCCGGTGATGTCGCAGCCGAAGGCGAAGCCGCCGTTGCCGACGGTGAGCGGCGCATCGACATCGACGGAGCGGATGACGGGATTGTGGCGTGTGACGAGCGCGTGGCGGTCGATCGCCGCTTGGGGGGGCGCGGATGCGGCGTCCGGCTGGAGCCGGGGCGCGATGGCAAGCAGGAGGAGGAGCGCGGGAAGGCGGAGGGATTTCATGGGTATGGCGGCAGCATGGGCGCAAGCGCGCCGCGCGCGCGAGCAGAGGCTTTGCGGACAGTTAGGCAGGGCGCCCGTGTTCTTTTTTTTAGCCACGGAGCGGCGGTGTCCAAGCGGCAGGGGGAAATCGGGCGTGCCCAGTTCGGGCGGTTCATACAGCGGCGTCCATGCCGCCATCATGTTTCGATTTCCCCATGAAAGTCCCGGCCCCGCCCCCAGCTGGCGGAGGTCTCGGAGAGGCTTCCCTGCCGGGGGCTTGGTTGCGTTGGGGGGCAAGGGGACTTTTCCGGCGCGTTCGGGCGGGGTCAGGTTTTTTTTGTCGAGACTTCGATCACGTCGTGCGGGGCGGCTTCTTTTTGGCCGGCGTGGCTTACGCGGATGTAGCGGGCGCGGGCGCGCAGTTCCTCCAGCGTCTTCGCCCCGAGGTAGCCCATGCCGCTTTGCACGCCGCCTAGCAGGTTGCCCAGCACGTCGGCGGCGTTGCCGGAGACTTCTTTCAGCGCTTCGATGCCTTCGGCGGTGAGTTTGCGTGTCGTGTCGGCGCGGTCGTGGCCGTAGCGCGCGGCGCTGCCGGCTTTCATCGCGGGGAGGCTGCCCATGCCGCGGTAGTGTTTGTAGTGTTTGCCGTTGATTTCCATGATTTCGCCGGGGGCTTCGCGGCAGCCGGCGAGCAGGCCGCCGAGGATGACGGCGTCGGCCAGGGTGAGCGCTTTCACGATGTCGCCGGATTTGGTGATGCCGCCGTCGGCGATGATGCGCGCGCCCGCGGCGTGGGCGGCGCGCGCGGTCACGTAGAGCGCGGTGAGTTGGGGGATGCCCACGCCGGCCACCATGCGGGTGGTGCAGATGGAGCCGGGGCCTTGGCCGATTTTGATCGCGTCGGCGCCGCATTCGGCGAGCCAGGCGGCGCCGGCGGCGGTGGTGACGTTGCCGGCGATGATCGTGAGGCGGGGGTGGGCGTCGCGCACGAGGCGCACGGTTTCGCCTACGCCGGCGGTGTGGCCGTGGGCGGTGGAGATGGCGATGGCGTCCACGTTTTCCGCGACGAGGGCGTCGAGGTGCGTGGTGATTTTTTCGCGGTCAAGGGTGCCGTCGGGGCGGCGCATGGGGGAGAGGGCGGCGCCAACGACGAGGCGGAAGGCGTCGTCGCGGGCGGGTTTGCGCAGGGCTTTCGCTTCGGTGGTGATGCGTTCCACGTCGGAGCTGGTCACGAGGCCGCGCAGGTGGTCGTCGGGGTCCACGACGAGCATTTTGTTGAGGCCGGTGTGGCGGGTGAAGAAGGCGTCGGCGGTTTGGATGGGGTCTTGGGCCGTGGTGTGTTGGGTTTCGACGGTGAGGTGGGCGCGGGGGGTCATCACTTCGGCGATTTTTTTCGTCTTGTAGCGTTCTTTGAGGACGTTGCCGGAGACCAGGCCGATGAGTTTTCCGTCGGGGGTGGTGACGGGGAAGGTGGAGAAGGCGTATTTTTTTTGTTCAATGCGGGCGAGCAGGTCGCCGACGCGGGTTTCCGGGGTGGTGGTGATGGGGTCTTGGATGAGGCCGTGGATGTGGCGTTTGACGCGGGCGACTTCGCGTATTTGGTCGCGGGGGGGCATGTTGTAGTGGATGAGGCCGAGGCCGCCGTTGAGGGCCATGACGATGGCCATGCGGGATTCGGTCACGGTGTCCATGTCGGAGGAGAGGATGGGGATGGGGAGGCGGAGGGTGTCGGAGAGGGCGGTGGTGGTGTCGGTGTCGCGGGGGAGGGTTTCCGAGTAGAGGGTGGCGAGGGTTACGTCGTCGTAGGTGAGGGCGTCGGGGAGGCTGGCGCGGAAGAAGGTGTCGGCGGGTTGGTAGAATTCGGCGTCGAGCGCGGCGGCGCGGGCGCGGGCGCGGGGGGTGGCGGCG
>JAIRTK010000103.1 GCA_031254955.1 Opitutaceae bacterium | reverse complement strand
GCGGTTCCCACGGCTCGGCGGGACGCCTCGCCCTACCTGAAGGGTGCTTTTTGACTGCAAAGGGTATGAAATCGGGATCAGCCGCGCCGCGACCTTGGTTTGGCCCCTCCGCGCAACCTCGGTTTTATAAAAAATGGCGGCGCTTCGTCCGCATGGGCTTGCACGGCGCGGGCTGGCGCGCGCAAACTCAGGGCTTTTCGTTTCATTCACCATCCTCTCTTAAATGCCTGCGACAACTGTTGACTATCCGCTTTGGGCTTGGGCCGGCTTTGTTGTTTTTATCATGATGATGCTGGCGCTCGATCTGGGCGTGTTTCACCGCAAGTCGCATGTCGTGAAAGTGAAGGAGGCCGTCACGTGGTGCGCCGTGTGGCTCGCGCTCGCGATGGCATTCAACGGATTCGTGCTCTGGCAGCATGGCCCGACCGACGGCGCGCAATGGTTTGCCAGCTACCTCGTCGAGCTGGGGCTGAGCGTGGACAACGTGTTTGTGTTCATCATCGTGTTCTCGTTTTTTAAGGTCGCGCCCGAGCACCAGCACCGGGTGCTGTTCTGGGGCATCATCGGCGCGGCGCTCATGCGCGCGGTGTTCATCCTCGCGGGCATCGAGCTTATCAACCGCTTCGAATGGGTGCTGATGTTCTTCGGCGCATTCCTCATCTACACCGGAATCAAGCTCGCGCTGTCGAAAAAGGAGCAGGACGTGGACCCGGAGAAAAACATCGCCGTGCGCCTGTTCCGGCGGTTTTTTCCGGTTTCCCCCGGATATGACGGGAGCCGCTTTTTCACCCGCATCGACGGCAGGCGGCGCGTGGCCACGCCGTTGTTTCTGGTGCTGCTTGTCATCGAGACGACCGACGTGATTTTCGCCGTCGACTCCATTCCCGCCGTGCTCGGCATCACGAAAAACGGCTTCATCGCCTTTACGTCGAACATTTTTGCCATCCTTGGCCTGCGCTCGATGTATTTTGCCTTGAGCGGGGTGATGAATCTGTTCCGGTTCCTCAGCCTCGGGCTGGCGTTCATCCTCGTGTTCATCGGCGCGAAGATGATCGTGGCGGAGTGGTATCACGTGGGCATCGGCCTGTCGCTCGGCGTGATCGGCGGCACGCTCACGCTGGCGGTCGTCGCGTCGCTGCTGTTTCCCGAAAAGAAAAAACGTCCGTGAGTGCCTTCCTTATATCCGTTCTCACGCAGAGAAGCGGAGGCGCAGAGGCGCGAATGCATGGGATGCGCGGATGCGTGGGTGAGTGGATGCGCGGATGAGTGAAGAGTAGCGTTTTAATAACTGAAGTTACGCGGCGCGGCATAGCGTCAGGCGCGGAAGCGCCGGTAGGGAGGCCTCTCCGAGGCCTCCGCCACCACGTTTCGATTTTACCTATAAAATCTCACCCCGTCCATCCCGCCTGGCGGAGGTCTCGGAGAGGCCTCCCTACCCGCTAAAATCTATTTTCCATTCGGAAACGGTATAATACCATTTCCCAGTCAAATATATAATAACCACGCCTCTTTAATCCATCCGAAGCACATGAGGCGGCGCAAGTTTCCGTCGTTCCATTCCAAGTTCCCAAGGGCGTTTTTGAGTGTCTGTCCCACCGCATCAAGGGTCTCAAACAGACGGTTGCCCGTCCACTTTTCGCGCAATTCCTCCCACAGCTGTTCCACCGGGTTGCACTCCGGCGTGCAGGGCGGCAGCAGTTCCAAGCGCAGCCGCTGAGGCACCGGCAGGCGCTTGGCGCGATGCCAGCCGGCGCCGTCAACAAACAGCACCATGCGGCGTCCGGGGTTGGCCTCCAAAAGCGTCAAGAGGAAACGCCCCATCGCATCGGTGTTGCCCTTTCCCTCAATGCTCCAAAACAACTTCCCCTCCAGCGGCGCGACTGCCTCGAAGACGTAAAGCGACTGCCGCACCACCCGCCTTGGCACCAGCGGCCTTTGGGGAAACGGCGCCCGGCACGAGCGCAAGTCGCTGATGCGCCTGAACCGCCCCTCGTCCTCGAACACAATCAACGGCGCGTCTTGCCCCTTGCAACGCGCCCGTTGCTCCCCGGCGATTTGCGCGAATTTTTTTGAACGCCTCCTCGCTGCCGAACTGTTTTTTTCGGGTGATGCGAACGCGGTGCAACCTTGCGCCAACCCGCCGCCGCGGCCAGCCGGTAGAGCGAGGAGGTGGACACGCGCCGCCCGAACTTTTCGGCGAAGGCCGCCGCCAGGCGCGGCAAACTGATGAAGCGCCCCTCAAGCGACTCGGCGGCGAAGGCATCAAAAAAAGCGCGCGCCTGCTCTGGAGGCAGCGAACCATGCCGGCACCCGCCGCGTCACGGTCCGCCGACCAACGCAGCCTCGCCCCTCCGCAGGAAGCGCGAGTGCAAAACCCGCACCGAGTTGACGGACAGTCCCGTGACGGCGGCGATCTGCGCGGGGGTTGACGCGGAAACGGCCCGCATCAAAACGGCCTGGATGCGGGCGCGTTCGTCCGGACGTTTCGCGCGGGCGAGCAACTCGCGCACCCGCTCCGCCGTCCCTTCCGGGAAAGGCTTTTGTGGTCTCACCCACCCACCAAGCCACAAAATCCAAAATTTGTCCAGTTATTATATATTTGACTGGGAAATGGTATGAGGGCGCCTTGGACAAGGAGGAAAGACGCACGGCGGAAACTCAAGGCGGAAATCCAAGGCTGCCCCTGATGTAGTGTAGCTCAATAGGTTGCACTCCCGGCACGCGGGGTGCGTGGTTCGGGCCGGGCAATCCGGTTGCGGCATTATTTGGAAGGTTTCTGCCACGGAGTGCGATTTAC
>JAIRTK010000091.1 GCA_031254955.1 Opitutaceae bacterium | reverse complement strand
CGAGAGCACGGGGCGGGGTGGGGGCGGGAGTGGGGGCGGCGGTGGAGATGGGAGCGGGAATGGAGGTGGGGGCGATGGTGGTGGGGGTGGTGGAGACGGTGGGGGGGGAGACGGGAGCGGGGGCGGGGATATTTTTGTCCGTGATTTCGCGGGCAGGAATGCCCGCGCTCCCGGTGGGGGTGGGGGGAGTTTTTTTGAAGGGTCCCTTGGCGAGCGCACGGAGGTTTTCCGCGGCGGGGACGGTTTGCGGGAGTTGCCAGAGGATGGCGGTGTCGCGCTGCCAGGCTTGGAGGAGGCGGGCGGTGTGCTCGCGGTCGGTGGTGGTGTCGAGCGCCTGGAGCGTCTGCGCGAGGCGGCGGCGGGCCTCGCGGCGGGGGCGGACGGGGTCGGTGCGGAAGGCGCGTTTCAGCGCCATCAGAAGCCAGGCGAGCGGCACGATGGCGAGCACGGCGAGGACGCAGATGGCGAGGGCGCGGTTGGTCGCGGGGATGGACGCGGCGGCGAGGCCGGGGAGCGGGTCGCGCGGGATGGCGGCGGGCGGGGGAGGGACGGCGGGGAGAAGGGGGCGCGGGCTTTCAGCCCGCGTCTCGCGGACAGGAATGTCCGCGCTCCCGGTGGTGGCGGCGGCACTGGAAGAGGCATTGGAGGCACCGGCGGCGGCGGTGACATCGAGGGTGATGAGGGGGATGTGGATGGTTTTGTATGCGCCGGGGGCGGGGTCGAAGTAGGTCCAGTCAATCGGGCCGAGCCGGTAGGCGCCGGTCTCGGTGGGGACGAGCACGATGTCTTGCGTGAGTTCGCCTTCAAAAAGCGCGCCTTCCTTGATGGTGCGTTTGGGTTGCGAGGTGATGGCGTGGAAGGCTTTTGAGACATCGCGCGGGGCGAAGTTGGGGATGTCGGGCCAGTTGCCGGTGCCGGTGAGCGTGAGCGTCCAGGTGATGGGTTCGCCGACTTTCACGGATTGGGGGACGATCTTGGAATCCAGGTGGAACTGGCCGACGGCGCCGGCGAAGGAGGGGGGGGCGCCGGCGGGGAGCGGTTTGATGTTGATGGCCGGGGCGTCGCTCTGGATTTCAAATGCCTCGGAGGTGTCGAAGCCGGGGAGGCCGGGGAAATTCGGGAGGCCGGGGAAGGGCGAGGAGCGGCGTCCGGTGTTGAGTTTGATGATTTGTTTGGCGGGTTGAAGGGTGAGGGCGCCGGGCTGCCGGGCGAGGGCGCGGTTGGCAAAGGTGAAAACGCGCCGGGTCTCGCCGTTGACGAGGCCCTGGCTTTCGGCGGGCTGCCGCCATGTTTCCATGACGAGCGGGTCGGCGGTCCACTGGGGGTAATGTTCGAGCGAGCCGTAGAATTGCTGGGTGATGCTGACGGTGTAGGTGAAGGGAACCACGCAGCCGGCCCATGCTTCCTTGGGAAAATCGAAGCGGGCGGAGGCGACGGAGTCCACGGTGCGCTGGTTGGCAGCGGCGGGCGGCGGGCCGACTTGGAAGAGTGCGGGCGGGACCGTGACGCTGCCTTTGTCGGTCTCGACGGTGAAGGCGGGGATGGTGGCGGGCGCGGGGGTGTTGGGGCGGACGGCGTAGGTCAACGCAATCACCTCGGTCGTTGACCTGGCGGTGTTGTTGAGGTTGATGGACGTGGAGGTGTTGGCGCCCAGATATTGCATGGCGAGGCCGGGCACGTCGGGGACGGGCGGGGTTCCGCCGGGTTTGCAGTTTTCAAAAACGAGCCGGATCTGGCTGGTCTGGCCTTGGGCGAGGCTGCCGCTGGAGGGGTCCCAGCGCACGGTCTGGGCGGGGGCGTGGGCGGCGGCAAGCAGGAGCGCGGCGAGGGAGAGCCACGCGCGCAGGGGGCGCGCGGCGACGCGGGCGGGCGGCGCGGGTTTGGGCGGGGGGGGACTGACGACGGGCTTCGCAAGCGAAGCTCCTACATGCCGGGGGGGGAATGCGGTGAGTGGTGTCATGGCGGCTTACCAGTCTTTGCCTTTTTTGACGGGCTGGTTGGGATCTTGCATGAGTTGGAAGAGGCGGGCGGGGGAGTCTTGGTTGCGGATTTGGTCGAGTTTTTGGAGCGGGACGACGAGCGCGGGGTCCACGGGTTGCGCGGAGGAGTCGCCGGCGGTGCCGCCGACTTGCTGGGTGTCGCCGGGGTTTGCGGGGGCGGTGCCGCTGGCGGCGGGTTGGGGTTGGGGTTGCTGTTGCTGGTCGCCGGTCTCGGGTTGCGGGCGGGCGGCGGGGTCTTTGGGGTCGTCTTTTTTCTGCATGTTGTCGAAGGCTTTTTCGCCTTGGCGCGGCTCGGGCTGGTTTTCGTTTTGCGGTTGTTGCTGGTCGGCGGAGTTCGGCTGGTTTTGTTTTTCGCCGTTTTGCTGCCGCCGGTCTTTTTGGCCATCCTGGTCGGACTGTTTTTGTTGTTGGTCGTCCTGGCCGGGTTGTTGCTGTTGTTGCCGGTCTTGTCCGTTTTGCTTTTGGTCGTTTTGCTTTTGGTCGTTTTTTTGCGGATCGGACTGCTGTTGTTGCTGCTGGTTTTGCCGGTCTTGGGATTGGTCTCCGCCTTGCGAGTCTTGTTTTTGGGAATCGCTGTTTTGTCCGCCGGATTGGTTTTGTTGGTCTTGGGAATTGTTTCCGCCGGACTGGTTTTGCTGTTGCTGCTGGTTGTCCTGCTTTTGGTCGTTTTTCTGCTGGTCTTGTTTGTCCTGTTTTTGCTGGTCGTCCTGGTTTTGCTGCTGCTGGTCGTCGGGTTTTTTAAGGAACGCCTCCAGTTGCTCGCGCAGGCGCGGCCAGTCGGCGGCGTTGTTGTCCAGCAACTCGCCGGCATCGACGGCGGCGAGGGCGTCGCGCACGGGAGGCTCCGGGACGGGTTGCTGCGCGGCTTGGATGGATTCGCCGTAATGGATCGTGGTTCGCGCCATGTTGGCGTAATCGGCGGCGTGGAGCGTGTCGCGCGCGGAGAGTTCGCCGACGAGTTTGGAGAGCGGGGCGGCGGGATCGGGGGGGGCGGCGGGCGGCGCGGCGGCGGGCGTAGTGACGCCGGGCGGGGGCGGGGCGCCGAGCAGGTCGATGGCGTTGGTGCTGGCCGGCGCGGGGGCCGATGCGGGGGCGGCGGCTTGATGCGCGGCGGCGGCATCGGGCGCGGGCAGCGCGAGCGCGAGCAGCAGGGCGAGCGTGGCGTTGGCGGCAGCGCCTCCGGCACCGGCGCCACCGCTTGCAATGCCGCCACGGCCACTGGCGCCGGCACCGGCACCGGCAGCACCAGCGACATCGGCACCGGTGCCACCGGCGGTGGCGGTCAGGCGCATGGCGCGCGGGCGCGGGCGGACGGGGAACTCGCCCCAGAGGCTCCAGGCTAGAAACAGCAGCGCGGCGGCGAGGAAGCCTTGGTAACGCTCGGTCATGCGCACGCGGTTTTCCTCGCGAAATTCGCCTTTCCGCCCGGTCGCGACGGTGGCCTCGATGATTTGCGCGAGGTCCACCCACGAGCTGGCGTCGGCGTAAACGCCGGTGGTCGCGTCGGCGAGGTCGCGCAGCGTGGCGCTTTCGAGTCGCGAGAGCACGACGGCGCCGCGCTCGTCTTTCACAAAGCCGCCCGCCCCGTCGGGAATCATCGAGCCGGCGCCGGTGCCGACGCCGAGGCCGATGACGCGGATGTTTTTCTTCGCGAGCGCGTCGGCGAGCAGCTTCCACGCGTCGTCGGTGGCCTCGCCGTCGCTGAGGATGACGAGGTAGCGGTCGGCGTCGCCGGGCTGCTCGCCAAACGCGCCGATGGCGGCCTTGAGGAGCGCCTCGTAATCGCTGCCGCCTTGGGGCAGGTAGGCGGGGTTCAACTGGGGCAGAAACTCGCGGAGGATTTCGTAGTCGGCGCTGAGCGGGCTTTGCAGGAACGCGGTGCCGGCGAAGACGATCAGGCCGACGCGCTCGCCGCGAAGCCGCCCGAGCAGGCTGCTCACGAGGAGCTTCGCGCGCTCAAGGCGCGAGGGGCGGATGTCGGGCGCGAGCATGGAGCGCGAGAGGTCGAGGGCGATGAGGATTTCGCGGGACTGGTCGAACACCGGCTCGGAGACGCGGCCCCATTGCGGGCGGGCGAGCGCGACGATGGCGAGCGCGAGGCCGAGCCAGAGGCGCAGCCGGAATCTGGATTCAGGCGAGACGGGCGCCCGCCCCCGTGCGAGCACCAGCGAGCGCGAGCCGGCCCGTGCGCGGAGGATTTTCGGGCGCAGCGCCGGGGCGCGCACGCGGCGCGTGAGGTCGGCCAGCACGAACACGAGCGGCACGAGCAGGAGCCAGAGGAGTTGCGGCGCGTGGAAGTTCATCGGACGACGCCCGCCTCCCACGAGCCGGCGGCGGCGGCGGTCGCGCGGCGTTTGCGCGAGAGCAGCGCGGCGAGAAAAACGCACGCCGCGCCCGCGGCGGCGAACCCGGTGAAAAGCTCGGTGGTGACGAGGTAGGATTTCGACTCGAACTCGATTTTCTCGGCCTGGTCGATGGCGGCAAACGCGGCCTGCACGGTCCTGCTGTCGTGCGCGCGGAAGTATTGCCCGCCGGTCTCGCGCGCGATCTGGCGCAGCGTCTCCTCGTCGAGGTCGCTCTCGAAGTAGTGGTAGCCGCCGACCTTGCGGCCCTGGTCGTCCATGTTGGGATAGGGCACCCTGCCCTCGCGCCCGGCGCCGATGGTATAGACGGGGATGCCGCGCGACTTGGCGATGCCGGCGGCTTGCGCGGGCGCGAGCGCGCCGCGGTTGTTGGCGCCGTCGGTGAGCAGCACGACAAAGGCGCCCTTGCGTTTTTCGTTTTCGTTGCGCCCGGACTGCTCAAGGCGCGTGAGCGCGATGCCGAGGCCGTCGCCGATGGCGGTCTGGGCGCCGACGAGGCCGACGCGCAGGCGCTCAAGCTGGCGCGCGAGCCACCGGTGGTCGAAGGTGAGCGGCGCGAGCGTGTAGGCGTGGTCGGCAAAAACGACGACGCCGATGCGGTCGTGGGGGCGCTCGTTGATGAAGGCTTGGATGACGGGTTTGATGGCTTGGAGGCGGTTGATGCGTTCGCCGTTGCGCTCGTAATCCTCGGCCAGCATCGAGCCGGAGAGGTCGATGGCGAGCATGAGGTCGTAGCCTTGCGTGGTGACTTCGCGCCGGTCGTCCACTTTTTGCGGGCGCGCGAGCGCGGCGACGAGGAGCGCAAGCCCGAGCGCGGCGAGCGCCACCGGCCAGCGCGAGACGCCGGCGAGGGACGGGCGGTGCCACGCGGAGGCGAAGGGGACGAGCAACACCGGCACGGAGCGAAACCCGCGCAGCCAGATCACGAGCGGAATCGCGAGGAGGGCGAGAAACCAGAGCGGATCCGCGAACCGGAGATTCGCGGCGGCAGACGGCAGGTTTGCGAGGGCGATGGGCATTTTGCGGGAAAAGGCGCGGTGGTGATGCGGTGGCGAGTGGCGGGTGGCGAGCGGCGGTGATGGGGGTGGCGCGGTGGTGGCGGTGCGGTGGTGGTGGTGTGGCGGCGGCGGCGGGATTCGATTTAAATCGACTCAAATCGATTTAAGTCGATTTAAGTCGGAAAATAGCGGCACGCCGATTCGCCGGTGCCCTCCAAGGCCGGGCTTCCATCGCGAGGTTTCCATCGCACACCGGGCTTCCATCGCGCACGAGGCGTCCATCGCGCGCGCCCCCCCTTTTTTGGAATTTTGGATTTTGGGAATTAGGATTTTTTTGGGATTGGGTCATTGGGATTTCCTCAAGGCTTCACCGCGCCGCCATTCTCGCGTGGAAAAAGCGCACGAGCGCGTCGAGGCGGTTTTGGTCGGTGCCGACGACGAGGCGGCTGCGCGTGTCGGGAAACAAGTCGCGGAAGGCGTCGTCGCGGGCGGCGCGCCAGCGGGCGTGCGCGGCGCGTTCGGCGGCGGAGCCTTCGAGCGTGACCAGGCGGCCCGTCACCGGGTCGTAGGCGGCAAACGGCTCGCCGGCGGGCAACGCGCGCTCCCACGGGTCGTCCACGCGGAACCCCATCGTCTGGTAGCGACGCCGGATGAACGACCAGCCTTCGGGCGCGGGGCGCGGGGCGAAATCGCCCAGCCAGATGACGATGCTGTGGCGCGGCGCGGCGCGCGCGAGGAGCCGCCAGGGAATCTCCACCGGCGCGGCGGCCTGCGCGATGGGCGGCGCGGCCTGCGAGAAAAGCGACGCGGCGGCGTGCATGATGGGGCCGCGCCCGCGCACGGGTTCGCGCAACGCGTAGCCGCCGGGCGAGGCGCAGAGGCAGCCGGCGCGGTCGCGGTTGACGGCGCCGAGCAGCATGACGAGGCCGGCGAGTTCGAGCAGCGCCTCGCGTTTCGATTGCGCGCCGGAGCCGAACTGGAGGGAGGGCGTGTCCTCAAGCACGACGAGGAGCGTGACCTCGCGCTCCTCGACGAATTTCTTGCGGTAGGGTTCGCCGAGGCGCGCGGTGACGTTCCAGTCGATGTCGCGGATGTCGTCGCCGAACTCGTATTTCACGACTTGGTCGAACTCCATGCCGCGCCCGCGAAACGCCGAGCGGTATTCGCCACTGAGCACGTTTTCGACCGCGTGCCGCACGCGCCATTCGAGCTTGCGCAGCAGCGCAATGGGGCTGGCGCTGAGCGGCAGCGGCGCGACGCCGCCAGCGCCGGCGCTGGCGGCGCTGGCGGCAGGCGGAATTGGCGGTGGAGTGGCGGGCATTTGGATTACAATCGTTCTCGTTCTCGTTCTCTCTTTCCTGCAATCGCTCTCGTTCTCATTCTCATTCTCTCGTTCTCATTCCCTCTTTCTTTCCTCTTTCCTCTTTATCTTTCTTCTTTCTCTTTCTCCCCCTCCCGTCGTTTTCCTGACGAAAGAAGAAAGATAAAGAGGAAAGAGGAAAGAAAGAGGCGGCGCACGGGAAACACGGGTGATGTTTTGGGAAACCTCACCTCACCGCCGGAACGGGGGTCCTGGCGAGCACGTGGCTTACAACCTTGTCGGTGGTGGTTTCCTCGGCCTCGGCCTCGTAGGTCAGGCCCATGCGGTGGCGGAGCACGTCGGGCGCGATTTCCTGCACGAGCGAGGGCGTCACGTAATCCTGGCCGCGCAGCCAGGCGAGCGCGCGGGCGGCTTGGTAGAGCGCGAGCGAGGCGCGCGGCGAGGCGCCGAAGGACAGGATGCGTTTCGCGGAAGGGTCGAGCTGGTCCTTCGGGTCGGCGGCCAGCGCGCGCGTGCCGCGCACCAGCGCGAGGATGTAGCCTTGCACCGCCTGGGCGACGTGCACGCGGTCCACCTCGGCGCGGATGGCGAGCAACTCGCCGCCGCTCGACGCCGGCGCCAGCCCGGGCTGTTTCGTGACCTGCCCCCAGCGCTCCATCATGAGCGTCTCCTCGTCGGCGGACGGGTAGTCCACGATGAGCTTGAAGAGGAAACGGTCGGTCTGCGCCTCGGGCAGCGGGTAGGTGCCCTCCTGCTCGACCGGGTTTTGCGTGGCCATCACGAAAAACGGCTTGGGCAGCGCGTGCGTGACGCCGCCGATGGTGACCTGCCGCTCCTGCATCGCCTCCAGCAGGGCCGACTGCACCTTGGCGGGGGCGCGGTTGATTTCGTCGGCGAGCACGAGGTTGGCGAAGATCGGCCCGCGATGGGGCATGAACTCGCCGGTCTTCGGCTGGAACACCATCGTGCCCACCACGTCGCTGGGCAGCAGGTCGGGCGTGAACTGGATGCGCTCGAACTGCACGCCGAGCGCGGTGCCGAGCGATTTGATGAGGAGGGTTTTCGCGAGGCCGGGCATGCCCTCAAGGAGCACGTGCCCGTTGGCGAGCAGCGCGACGAGGAGCCGTTCCACGACGGCGTCCTGGCCGATGACGGCCTTGGCGATTTCGCCGCGAAGTTTCTTGGACCATTCCGGACCGGTAATCATGGGCGTGGGAGTGTGTTCGGTTGATGAAAAGGGAGAGGCGAAGTTTGACTCGCACCAGTTGCAAGAGTTTCGCTGAATCAAAACAGGACAATCAAGATGGATTTGCCGGAGAAAATTCAAGCGCGTCTCGACGCCGCCGGGGCGCTCGCCGCCGACGTGGAGGAGCAATTCACGCGCGGCTCCGGGCCGGGCGGGCAGAAAATCAACAAAACCGCCTCGACGGTCCGCCTGCTGCACCGCCCGACCGGCGTGGAGGTGCGCGTGCAGCGCGAGCGTTCCCAGGCCGTGAACCGCGAGCTGGCGTGGGCCGCGCTCTGCGAAAAGCTGGAGGCCCGCCTGCGCGAGGCCGAGACCGCCCGCCGCGCGGCCCGCGAAAAAACGCGTCGGCGCAATCGCGGCAAATCCCGCGCGCAAAAGGCGCGCATGGTCGCCGACAAGCGGCGGCGCGGCGCCGCGAAGGCCTTGCGAGGCAAGGTGCGCGGGGCGGAGGAATAGGTTTTTCGGAGAGGCATCGGGAGCGGTTCGTGAGCGGAGAGCACGCGCGGGACGCGTGCGTTGTCCGGGGGGACGCGTGCGTTATCCGGGGGACGCGTGCGCTCCCCGTGAAAATGCCCGTGCCGGGGCGTTTTTCGTTTATTCGGCGTGGAGCATGTAGGGCGCGACCTTGTGTCGCGTCGCGTTTTGCCGGTTTCGACATCGCTCATGCGGTCGCGGCCTGACGCGAGGTCAGTTCCTACGGGCGGCGGCGGGTTATTTGGGCTGTGTTTCGCGCCAGCGTTTCAGGGCGGCGGCGGTGAGGGAGCGCGCGATGTGCTCCGGGCGCTCGATCTCGTGGCGCGGGCCGGCATACACGATGTCGCCGCCGTCCGCGCCGCCGCCGGGGCCGAGGTCGATGATCCAGTCGGCCAGGTTGATCACGTCGAGGTTGTGCTCGATGACGATGACTGTGTTGCCCGCGTCGCGCAGCTTGAAGAGCAGGTCCATCAGGTTCTGGATGTCGGTCCAGTGCAGGCCGGTGGTCGGCTCGTCGAGGATGTAGAGCGTGCCGCCTTGCTGGCGCTTGCTAAGCTCCAGCGAGAGCTTGAGGCGTTGCGCCTCGCCGCCGGAAAGCGTGGTCGCGGACTGACCGAGCGCGAGGTAGCCGAGGCCGACCGCGGCCAGCGTTTCGAGCTTGTCCATGATGCGCGGGATGTGGCGGAAGAACTGCATGGCCTCGCGCACGGTCATGTCGAGCACGTCGGCGATGGATTTTCCGTGGAAGAGGATTTCGAGCGTCTCGCGGTTGAAGCGTCGCCCGCCGCAACCCGGGCAGGGCGCGTAGGCGTCGGCCATGAATTGCATGTCGAGTTTGATGACGCCGTCGCCTTGGCAGCGTTCGCAGCGTCCGCCGCGCACGTTGAAGGAAAAGCGGCTGGCCTTGTAGCCGCGCACCCTGGCGAGCGGGACTCGTGCGAAGAGGTCGCGGAGTTGGTCGAGGAGCTTGGTGTAGGTCGCGGGGTTCGAGCGCGGGCTGCGTCCGATGGGTTCCTGGTCAACCTGCACGAGTTTCTCGAAGGTATCCAGGTTTTCGATACTCCGGTGTTTTCCGGGGAATATCTTGGTGGCGCCGTTGAGCCGGCGCGCGGCGGCGGCGGCGAGGATGTCGTTGACGAGGGTGGATTTTCCCGAGCCGGAGACGCCGGTCACGCAGGTCAGGAGGCCGGCGGGGAAGGCGGCGTCGATGCCGCGAAGGTTGTGCTCGCGGGCCTCGCGCACGGTGAGCCAGCCGG
>JAIRTK010000068.1 GCA_031254955.1 Opitutaceae bacterium | reverse complement strand
TTTCAGAACCTCTCCGAAAATAAAGATAAAGAGGAAAGAGCCAGGGCGCATGGCCTTACTTGGAATGACATCCTCATTGCTGAGACGGCCAGCATACAGGCATTGACAGTGCTGGCGTGGGAAGCCTACGGTGGCCGGCAAACAAACCTATGATGTTCGCAATTTCAAAGGCCTTGACGAACCCTTGTTCGCCCTTGGCCTGTCGAAATGGACACTCCGCGTTCCGCGTCACACGACGGGCCCCCTGAGCAAAGTGTCTTGCGCCAACCAGCCAAAGTCCAAAGCGAGCCTAACCTTCAACCAATCTTCGCCGTGGTAGCTATGACCGCAAAACCGACGACCGAGTCCGAGAAGTCCAGGGATTTTGTGAAACAATCCAGCCTTTATCAGGAGTTCCTTGCGGAACGGGAGGAAATCCTCCGGCACAAGTGGCTGGAATCCGAACGCCTCGGCTACGACATCGGTTTTGAACGCGCGCTTTTGGACTGGATTCGGAAACACCGTGAAAGCTGGCGCGCCGCCCGCCGTGGCGGACTACAGCCTCCCGGTCCTCGGTGAAACGAAATAACTTTTCAGGCGTCAGGGCCTCCGTGCGTCCGTCACGGGGGAATCGTGCCATCCGTCACGGGTGAAATCGGACGGCGCGGAGGTCGTCCCTCCAAAAGAACAGGGGCCGCTCAAGTCCAAAACGGGGGAGGAAAGGGCATGAGGACATTTTTTATTCAATTGGCCGCATTGAACACCGCATTCCGTTGCGTCCGCAATGGCTTGTTGTGGAGTGCGGCGGCAGAGGTCGCGAAGCGACCGGCGACACCGCTTTCGGATGCCGTGCACCCTCTCCCCGGCGCACCCGCGCGAAAGCGGTGTCGCCGCTTCGCGCTGCCACCGCACTCCCTATCGGCCACCTGTCTTCTGATGCGTGACAGGATAAACGAAAAAGCCCCTATTTGGCGCAGCCAAAAAAGCCCGGTCGCCTCACTGGGGCGACCGGGCTTTGGCAAAGGGAAACTTGACGCGAAATTCAGTTCGCGCCAACGCGCTCGAGGGCGCGCTTATTTGATTTCCTTGTGGACGGTGTGGCGCTTGAGGAAGGGATTGTATTTCTTCTTCTCAATGCGCTCGGTCACGGTCTTTTTGTTGCGCGTAGTGAGGTAGCGCGAGACGGGCTTCCCCTCTTTGCGGGCTTCGGTGCATTCCAATGTGACAAGCTCTTGCATAGATGTGAAATGGATTAAGAGGCAGAACAAACCGGGCCGCCGCGCCCGGTGCAATCACATTTTTCAGCCGCGATTTTTCAGCCCCGCCGTGATTCAGGCGCGGCTCAACATGCCGCCCCGTCAGGGTCTTTCCTCTTTCCTCCTTCCTCTTTCTTCCATCCTCTTTCCTCTTTCTTCTTTATCATCATTGATGTTACGCGCTGCGCTCGTTCGTAGCGCAGATTGGCGGACTGTCGCTTCGCTCGAAACCAAGTCTGCTGCATTCCCAAGTCTGCTGCATGCTCATGCTACGCACGCGTTGCGTGCTCAGCAGGTTGGATTCCGAGCGAAGCGAGAAGCCTGACAACTTGCGCTACGACGGCTGCGCGTCCCATCGATTTATCTTTCTTCTTTCCCTCCCTCTCTCTCTCCCATCCCGCTCCTGGCGGAAGATAAAGATGAAGATAAAGATAAAGAGGAAAGAGAAAGAGAAAGAGGAAAGACCTTGGCGGGGCGGGGGGCCTGTCACTTGCCGCCCCTCTTGCCGCCTTGGGCCACGGACTCAAGCACGCGCTCGCAGACGCGGATGCCTTTTTCCATGACGCCGAGATGGAAACTCTCGTTCGGCGCGTGCAGGTTGTCCTCCGGCAGGAACAGGCCGAGCAGCACCGAGTCGAGGCCGAGGACGCGCTTGATGTCCGCGATGATCGGGATGCTGCCGCCTTCGCGCAGATACAACGGCGGCGCGCCGAAGACCCCGGCCACCGCCTTGTCCGCCGCGCGAAACGCATTCGCCAGCACCGGCGACTGGTCCGCGGGCGTGTTGGGGCGATCCGGCGGCACGACCACGTAGGGCACGGCGTCGTGCTGGTCGATAAGCTCGTAAGCCACGTCCTGCGGCATGCGGTCGTGGATGGCCTGATAAATTTGCGCGCGGATTTTTTCCGGGTTCTGGTTGGCGACGAGGCGGCAGCTTATCTTGGCAAAGGCCTTGCTCGGGATGACGGTCTTCGTGCCCTCGCCCTGATAGCCGCCTCCGATGCCGTTGAACTCCAGCGTGGGCATGAACCGGGTGGCCTCGAACGGCGTGAACCCCTTCGCGGTGTGAAACGCCGGGATGCCGAGAAACTCGCGGTAGTCCGCCTCGCCCTGGCCGAGTTTCGCCAGCTCGGCGCGCTCCCAGTCCTCGACGCCGAGCACGTCGTCGTAGAAACCGGGCACGTTCACGCGACCGTCGGGCGTGTGCAGCGACGCGCACACCTCGGCGAGCGCCTGTATCGGATTTCTCAATACACCGCCGTGCAGACCGGAATGGAGGTCGGTGCGGGCGCCGGTGACGACGAGGTCGAACAACACCAGCCCGCGCAGGCCGCAGGTGATGACGATCTGGTCGGCGCACGGGCTGCCGGTGTCGGACAGGAAAACGAAATCGGCCTTTTTCAGGCGGTCCCGATACTGTTCCAGAAACGCGCCGAAGCTCGGGCTGCCCATTTCCTCCTCGCCCTCGACGACAAACGTGATGCGCAACGGCAGGCCCGGCTCGCGCTCCAGCAACCGCGCCACCGCCGCGATGTGCACCATGAGCGGCCCCTTGTTGTCCGCGGAGCCGCGCCCGTAAAGCCGTCCGTCGCGCTCCCTCGGCTCGAAGGGCGGCGAGTCCCAGAGTTTGACCGGGTCGGCTGGCTGCACGTCGTAATGCCCGTAAATGATCACGTGCGGCCAGGCTTCGTCGCCGCCGCGATGCGCGTGGATGACCGGATGCAGCGCGGTCGGCGCCACCTCGACCGCGAAGCCCAGCGAGGCGAGCAGGCCCGCCACGAAATCGCGCGCGCCCTTCATGCCTTCGCGGGCGGTGGAGTCGGTGGAAATGCTGGGATGGCGGATGTATTCCTTGAGTTTTTCGACCGGATCAAACATGCGGGCCAGCATGCCGCAAAAGCGCGGGACGGGCCAGTGAATTATGCGGCGCCCGCGGGCGCGCGCGACAGGCGGAAAAATTCATGCGCGAAATCAGCGGCGCGCCCGTCCGCTCCGGCCTCCAAGTCCGAGGAGCAGGGTGCAGGGTGTATTCCTGGATTCAACTTTTTCTCTTTTTAACTGATGTTACGCGAGGCCTCTGTCGTAGCGCAGACTGGCGGACTGTCGCTTCGCTCGAAACCAAGTCTGCTTCGGGGCGGGCCTGCGGCCCGTCGGCAGGTTTGGAAACCTGCGCTACGTCAGAGGGGCGGGCCTTCAGTTAGTCACTGATGTTACGCGGCGGGTCTCTTATGGAGTGCGGCGACCTGTCGCCGCGGTGGACGGGCCGACCTGTCGGCCCGCCCCGGTTTCCCGTTGACTATCCGTGGGCGGCGGGGCGGCGCGGCAGGTCGCGCCGTCAAAAGCGGCGAGAGCTCGCCGCACTCCCAAAACAGGCCTCGCCGGGCCGCTGGACGGGGGCCGCGTAACATCAGTTACGAATTTGAATTTATCCATCCCTTCCCCGACGGCAACGATCGCATGGACCGTCTCTGGTAATCACTGGCCCTCTCGCGTTCCCTTCCTATTTCCCGGCATCTCCCGGTTGAGAGCATGGTGCATGACAACCAGTGGGCGTATTATGAGGCCATTAACCGCAGCACCCAAAACACCGACTGCGGCGCGTTCATTGATTTCATGCCTGGGGAAATCCGTGACCCCCTGTCAAAGCACAAAGGCGAAACGCTCGCGGGAGCGGCCAAAACCGGCCAAGTTTGCGACCAAGTAATCCTGCCGCTCAAAGCCCTGAAAAGCGGAAAAAAAACGTCATTTGAAGCACGTGAATCGGCTCGGGTTGAGGCACGGTTCCACCTTTCACGTAAAATTATCTTGCCCCCGCCCTTGCCGGGCTGCCCCAGCCTGATTCGCCCCGCAACCCCACGCAAAAATACCACCTGCCTGACAAAGGGCGCGCCCTCCTCGCCACCCTGAAAACACGGCAGCCCTCGCCAAAATTCAGGAACCATGAAACCCGCCAAGGCGGACAAAGGAGGAAGGGGATGACAGCCGTCGGAATTTACGTGCTTGCAAAGAAATACGACAATGGTGAAAACATCCTCTCCGCTATGCCGGTTGCCAATCCTCACATCCCTGAAAACATCCTCGACGCTTTTCCCGCGCGGGACATCTCCGGCTCTCCCAACGAGACCATCCGCCAGATCGTCGAGACCCGCCGCGCGCCTGTGATTAAGTCGCCTCCCGTTTTTGCGCTTCTCTCAATATAAATTTTCAATTCATGAAAGTCGTCATACTCTGCGGTGGCAAAGGCACGCGTTTGCGTGAGGAAACAGAATACCGTCCCAAGCCCATGGTGCCGGTGGGAGGTCGGCCCATCCTCTGGCACATCATGAAGACCTACGCCCATTACGGGCACAAAGAATTCATTCTT
>JAIRTK010000027.1 GCA_031254955.1 Opitutaceae bacterium | reverse complement strand
GGTTGCCCGGTTTGTTTATTTTTTTTAAGGCCTTTGTCTTCATTTTAGCAATAACTGTTTAACCGCGACAATCGGTGTTTCCACCGACGAGGCAATAGGGCATGATGGCAGGCTCCGATTATCCCAAAGCGTCCAGCGAGTGACGACAGGGAGGTAGTCATCGCAAAGATGCATCAGACTGCGTTTGAAACGGCGGCGAATATCGGATGCCGGGACCGGGTGTCCGCCCATTTGGACGCGGCGGCGGACGCGGGCGATGGCTTGTTTCGGCGATGCGAGCCAGAGGTAGTGAAGCTCGATTTCGTAGCCGAGCGCCAGCGCCCGCTGAAAAAGTTTGATGTAAGTTTTCCCGCTGAGCGTCGATTCGAGGGCAAAGGTTTCTTTGCGTTGCAGACAGGCGGAAATTTCCTCCAGCAGAATGCGCCCCGCCTTTATCGCGCTTTGCGCGGGCGCGAGCGGGGAGAGGCCGCGGGCGATTTCATCGGCGTTGAGGAAGCGCAGGCATTTGACCTCGGTCGGGAGGAAGATTTTGGCGAAGGTGGTTTTGCCCGCGCCATTGCAGCCGGCGATGAGGTAGCGCGCGGGGTGGCGGCTCACTTTGCCCATGTGTCCTTCAGCGTAATCGTGCGGTTGAAGACGGGGCGGCCGGGCGCGCTGTCCTTGCTGTCGAGCGCGAAGTAGCCGAGGCGTTCGAATTGGTAGCGGGTCTCCGCGTCGGCGTCCTTGAGGGACGGTTCGAGCTTGGCGGTGAGGATTTCGACCGAAGCGGGGTTGAGGTGGTCGAGGTAGTTGTCGTCGGCGCCCGGCTCGGGGACGGTGAAGAGGCGGTCGTAGAGGCGCACTTCGGCGTCGATGGCGTCGCGCGCGCTCACCCAGTGGATGGTGCCCTTGACCTTGCGGTTGGAGTCCGGCTGGCCGGCGCGGGTGGCGAGGTCGGCGGTGCAGCGGAGTTCGGTGATGTTGCCCGCGGCGTCCTTCACAAGCTCGTCGAGCTTGATGATGCAGGCGTATTTGAGGCGGACTTCGCCGCCGGGCTTGAGGCGGTGGTATTTCGGCGGGGGAACCTCGGCGAAGTCGCCGGCCTCGATGTAAACCTCGCGGGTGAGCGCGAGGGGGCGGGCGCCGAGGGCGGGGTCGGCGGGGTGGTTGGCGGCGGCGCACTCGATGGTCTCGCCGGGGGCGATGTTCGCGAGGGTGAGCTTGAGCGGGCGGAGGACGGCGAGGCGGCGGTGCGCGACGCGGTTGAGTTCGTCGCGGATCGCGTTTTCGTAAACGGGCAGCTCGGTGAGGCCGTCGTATTTGGTGACGCCGACGCCGCGCGCGAAATTGCGGACGGCGGCGGCAGGCACGCCGCGGCGGCGGATGCCGCTGAGCGTGGGCATGCGGGGGTCGTCCCAGCCGGCGACGACTTTTTCCTGCACGAGGCGCAGGAGGCGGCGTTTGCTGAAGAGGGTGTAGGCGAGGTTGAGTTTCGCGAACTCGTATTGGCGCGGGAGCGGGCGGGGCAGCTCCAGCGCCTCCAGAATCCAGTCGTAGAGAGGGCGGTGAGGGACGAACTCAAGCGTGCAGACCGAGTGCGTGACGCCTTCGATGTAGTCGGAGAGGCAATGCGCGTAGTCGTAAAGTGGATACACGCACCAGCCGGCTCCGGCGTGGTGATGGGTGGTGTGGCGGATGCGGTAGAGGAGCGGGTCGCGGAGCCAGACGTTGGGCGAGGCCATGTCGATTTTCGCGCGCAGGGTGCGGGCGCCGTCGGGGAACTCGCCGGCGCGCATCCGGTGGAAGAGGTCGAGATTTTCCTCGATGGCGCGGTCGCGCCAGGGGCTGGGGCGTCCGGGCTGGTCGGGGGCGCCGCGGTAGGCGTCGGTCTCCTCGGGGGAGAGGTCGCAGACGTAGGCTTTGCCTTTGAGGATGAGTTGCTCGGCGTAGGAGTAGAGTGCGTCGAAGTAGTCGGAGGCAAAGAAGGGCGCCGTGTCCGCGACGTCGGGCGCGGCGGGCGCGGCGTGGTAGTCGGGCGCGGCGCCGCCGGGGTGTTCGGCGCGGACGGGGCGTTGGCCGCGCGGGATGAGACCGAGGCAGTGGTCCGCCCATCCGTCGATGAGCCAGCGGACATCGGCGATGATGGACTCGACGTATTCGGCCTCCTCCTTGGCGGGGTTGGTGTCGTCCATGCGGAGGTTGCAGCGTCCGTTGTTTTCGAGCGCGATGCCGAAGTTCAGGCAGATGGATTTGGCGTGGCCGAGGTGGAGGTAGCCGTTGGGTTCGGGAGGGAAGCGGGTGATGATCCGGGAGTGCCGGCCCGTGGCGAGATCCTGCGCGACGATGTCGCGGATGAAATCGCCCGGCGCGGGGGCGCCGGCGGAGGACCCGGTCGGATGGCTGGCGTGGGAGTCGGCGGACATGACGGGCCAGCCAAGCAAAACGGGGCGTCAAAGTAAAGCCGCGCACCGGGAAACGTTTTTCTCTTTTCTCACGCGGAGGCGTGGAGGCGTGGAGACGCGAAGACGCGGAGGCACGGAGAGGATGGCAGGGGGAAGCGCGAGGTGCGAAATGAGTAAGAGAACGCGAACGCGAACGAGTAAGGGAGCGATGGATGCGGCGGCGCGGGGAAATTTCACAGCCCGCTTGTCTCCCGAGGGCAAATGTTCTTATGCTGCCGGTTTTTCACATGAGCACGCCCAATACCATTGTCGCCCTGTTGCACGGCCCCGACCGCGCCGGGCTTGTCGCAAAAACCTCCGGCTGGATCTACGAAAACGGCGGCAACATCCTGCACGCCGACCAGCATCGCGACATGGTGGCGGAGGTTTTTTTCCAGCGCATCGAGTGGACCGCCGCCCCCTCCGGGCTGGCCGCCGACGCCTCGCTTTTCAAACGCTTCGCCGAGACCTTGGGCATGACCGTGCGCGTCGCCGACGCCGCGCGGCGCGCGAAGGTCGCGATCTTCGTCTCGAAGTTCGACCACTGTTTCCACGATCTCATCCTGCGCTGGAAATCCGGCGACCACGCGTGCGACATCGTCGCCATCGTGTCCAACCACCGCGACCTCGAAGCCGCCGCGAAAGGCTACGGCCTGCCCTATCATTGCATCCCGGTGAGCGCCGGGACGAAGGCCGCCGCCGAGGCCAAACAACTCGAATTGCTCGACCGGCTCGGCGTCGAGCTGGTCATCATGGCGCGCTACATGCAGGTGCTGTCGGCTGATTTCCTGGCGCGGTGCGCCAACCGCCCGGTGATCAACATCCACCATTCCTTCCTGCCCGCGTTTGCCGGCGGGCGCCCCTACCAGCAGGCGCACGAGCGCGGCGTGAAGCTCATCGGCGCCACCGCGCACTACGCCACGCCGGTGCTCGACGACGGCCCCATCATCCAGCAGGATGTCGTGCGGGTGACGCATCGCCACGGCGTGAGCGACCTCGTCCGCAAAGGCCGCGACCTCGAAAAAATCGTCCTCGCCCAGGCGGTGCGCTGGCACTTGGAGCACCGCGTGCTCGTTTACGGCAACAAGACGGTCGTGTTCGACTGAGCGGACGCGGTGCCGGGCCGCCCGACCCACGCCTGATTCACGCTGCGCCCCTCCCAATCAACCATCGCCGTCAAAACATGAGGGGCGCGAAGGTGGCGGAGTTTTACGTCTTGCCAGCAGGGCGCAGAAGAGCGTGGGGCCGAGATAGACCATCATGATTTTGAGCGCTCT
>JAIRTK010000505.1 GCA_031254955.1 Opitutaceae bacterium | reverse complement strand
AGGGAAAGGATTGACGTTCTCTTTGCCGACATCCTCGGCGCCGACGAGACCGGCAGCGAAGCGGTTGCGTCGGCGAAGGCGGCGGCGCTCACGAGGCAATGCAATGTGAGCGAATTGGTCAAGGACAGGGAACTTCTTGAGCGACTGACTATTAACCTGACCTACCACAGCAATGCCACCGAGGGCAGCTCGATGAGCGAGAGGGATGTCGAGGAGGTGATTTTTGGCAACAAGGTGCTGAAAAACCGCACCGCCGTGGAGCAGCGCGAGGCCATCAATCACAAAACCGCGCTTAATTTTTTGCTCGACGAGTTGCAGAGCCTGGGCGTCGCATTTGCCTTCACGCCCGACCTGCTCCGCGCCGCGCACTTGCGCCTGATGAACGGCATCATTGCCAACGCCGGCGAATACCGCGACCACGGGGCGCGCATTCGCAGCGTGTTCGTTCCGTTGGCAAACTTTATAAGGATTCCAGAACTTGTTAAAGTTTTGTGCGAGCGGATGAGCGTGGAAACCGCCGACCCCATCGGCCTTTTGGCGACGAGTCACGCCGAGTTCGAGCGCATCCACCCGTTCAGCGATGGCAACGGGCGGGCCGGGCGCTTGCTTCTGTTCGTCAAGGCATTGCAGTTGGGGTTGGTGCCGCCGGTCATCAACAAGGAGCGGCGCGGCGCCTACTACAAGTATCTCGAAATTTGCCAAACCAAGGGAGTTTCCGGCCCTCTGGAAAAATTCATCGCCGAGGCCATCATCGAAACCAGCGGGCGGTTCGGTGAATGATACCCATTCCCAATGAAAATCACTCTTTTGTAGGGGCGTTGCTTGCGACGCCCGGCTTGATAACCGCGCTCCAGCAATGGGTTTCGCAAGCGATGCCCCTACATGGCTCTGCTTCGGGCCTTGTTCGCCCACCGGAGCGCGGCCAGCGTCAGGCACCGGCGCCGGCGTCCAGCCAGAGGGCGCAACTGAGCGGGGGGAGCGCCAGGCGGGGCGTCACGGGCGCGCCGAAGCGGGCGGCGCGGGCGGGGTCGCGGAAGAAATGCTCCTGGTCGGCGAGTTGCTGCCATTGGCCGGCGGCCACGTCCTCCGGGATTTCCATGTCAACATCGTGCGGCGAGGGGTTGATGGCGAAGAGCAGGCGTTCGCGTCCGAGGCTGTGGTCGGCGTTGTAGAGCGTGACGGCGGCGACGGAGCCGGCGGCGAAAAAGAAGCGGAAAAAACCGTCGTTCGCGCGTGTGTAGTGGCGCAGGAGGCGGCCTGTGTCGCCCAGGCGAAACGCGATCCAGTCCGCGAAATATTCGTGCGTCGCCGGGAAGCGCCGGATGCGCCGGTAGTCGAGCGCGTTGAGGTCGCCGCGTTGGTAGGTGTTGTGCACGCCGCCTTTGGAGCGCAGGAAATCCTGCCCGGACGAGAGCATCGGGATGCCGACCGACATGAAGAGCACGGCGGCCATCAGGTGCGTGCGGCGGCGGTCGTTTGCCGTGGGCGCGGCGCCGTCGTGGTCCGGGTTTTCGGTGATGACATCGAGCCAGGCGCGGTCGTCGTGCGATTCGGTGTAGTTGACGGTTTGCGCGGGCCATTTCGCGAAGTGCCAGGGGGAGCCTTTCAGGAAGTATTCGTAGGTCTCGTGCGTGCCGCCGCCGCGCACGTAGTCGCGGAGGAAGTTCCTGTATCCATCGTTCCATGACGCCCAGCCGGTGTCGCGCAGTTCGCCGGCGATGTGGCCGCGGAAGCTCCAGGGTTCGGCGATGAGGAGCACGTCGGGTTTCACGCGTTTGAGTTCGAGTTCGATCTCGCGGAGCACGTCCACGCCGAGCAGTTCGGCGAGGTCGAAGCGAAAGCCGTCCACGCCGTAGCGTTCGATCAGGAAGCGGCAGCTGTCGGTGATGAGGCGCCTGGCCATCGCGGCGCCGGCGCGCAGGTCGTTGCCGCAGCCGCTCCAGTTCGAGAGCGTGCCGTCGCGGTCTTGGTGGAAATAATAATACTGGTCCACGCGCAGCAGGTGCGCGGGTTCGCCGACGTGGTTGTAAACGACATCGAGGATCACCGCCATGCCGCGTTTGTGAAATGCCTTCACGAGGTCCTGAAGTTCGCGCACGCCGGATGCCCGCGAGGGCTGGAGCGCGTAGCTGCTTTCGGGGGCGAAGTAGTTGCACGTCATGTAGCCCCAGTGGTATTCGGATGGCTCGTGGTTGTCGAATTCTTGGACGGGCTGGAGTTCGACTGCGTTGACGCCGAGTCGATGCAGGTAAAATTCCCCGCTTTCCACCCATTTGCGCAGGCCGGTGAAGCCGCGGCGTTCGTCGTCGGCGAGCGTGAGGGGGGCCTTGGCCGTGAGGTCGCGCACGTGGGCCTCGGCGATCACGAGGTCTTGCCAGGCGGGCGTCTTGAAGCCGCGATCGGGTTTTGGCCAGTGTTCGAGATCAACGATCACGCCGGGGCCTGCGCGGTCCACGGCGGCGAGCGCGTAGGGGTCGAGGATGCGCCGCGCGGGGTCGAAGCGTCCGAGTTCGTTTTTCGGGCCGTCGATGTGATACCAGTAATACCAGCCGGTGAGTTCCTGCGCGAGCGCGACTTCCCACACGCCGTCGTCGCGGCGCGAGAGCGGATAGCGATGCGGTGCGTCTTCGTAGGCGAGGTCGTTGCACAGGCAGAGTTCCACGCTGTTCGCGCGCGGCGCGAAAATGCGGAACAGGGTTTCGCCGCCCAGCACGATGGCGCCGAGGGCGACATCGCTTTGCTGGTGGAAAAAATACTCGCCCGGGCGAAGCGTCACGCCGTCTTCGTTTTGCCAGCGCACGCGGATGTCGGCAGAGAGATCGACGGGGGCGTCCAGCGTGAACGTGAACACATGCCGTCCCGTGCGCTCGGGGGTGATCTGGTGATTGAGGTTGCCCGCGTCGTCGCGGGCGGCGTTGGGCGCGTCTTGGGGCACGGGGAGCCAGACGTGCCCGCCGGTGACAAACTTGAAGCGCATGGGCGGCGAGCCGAAAAAGCGTTCGGCGCGACCGCACCACATGAACACGTCCGCGCCGTCGAGCCGGGTGAGGTGCATGCGCCATTCGTCGCTGCCGACGGCGTGCTGCCAGTTGTTGAAATCGCCCGCCAGATAGACGGTCGCGCCTGGTTCGCGGAGCTGGCGGTGCCGGTCGAGCCACAGGTAAAAAAAGATTTCGCCCTTGGCGCCGACGTGGTAGCCGCTGCGGCGCGCGAACAGAAACTCGGGGACTTTCAACAGGGTCGTCATGCGCGGCCCGTCCGCGCCAAGGGAGAGCGGCGGCATGGCGCGCGCCTTCCAGTCGGCGGCGAGTTCGATGACGCCGCGCGTGGGGGT
>JAIRTK010000495.1 GCA_031254955.1 Opitutaceae bacterium | reverse complement strand
TTCGTCAGGAACGGGCAGAAACTTCCGAACGAGGCGAGATGCCCGACAAGGGGAAAGATAAAGCATAACGAGGAAAGAGGGAATAGAGGCTTTCCCATTTATTTTGTCGCATTGAAAAGGATGGGGTGGCGCGGGAGCGCCGGTAGGGAGGCCTCTCCGCGGTCTCCGCCGAACGGAGAAAAGTGTTGGAATTTCATAGGCGCTCGCGGCGTTTTCACGGAGGCCTCGGAGAGGCCTCCCTACCGGCGCTCCCGCGCCCTCCAATGCCACAGAATAAATAGGGAATGCTCATGCCATTTTCTCACCCCGCCGTGCCGCATGGATGGCAAAAATGCGTGGGAATCGGGGCGGTCTGTGCGAAAGCGCAATAAAAATTATTATCATGGACGTGCGTTTTGATTCCGATTCGTTTGCGGGCGCGAGCAGGGATTTTTTCGATTTGTGTGTATAATAGGCTTATATTCATTGTTTTAAAATTTTCGAGATAAAGTCTCATAAAATTCTTGACCTCGGCGTTCCGTGATAATGAGATTTGTTATCACGATGTGTTTTCCTGCCTGCCAGTTTTTAGATACGCAGCGATTTTTGGAAATCGGGGTGCGGTTTGGACGGACGGCGGCGGGAAATCCCGCGACAGCGACACCGGGCGCAGCGGCGTTCCGGTCAACCTACAACGATTGATTCTCCATGTTTTCACCTGACAATGCCGGCGGTTTTTCCCGCGTGCTTTCCTCCCTTCCGACCGAAGCTGTTTCGCGGGTGAGCCGGTGCTATCGCACCTCGGCGGAGGGGCGGATCGCGCTCCGGCCTGACTGGCCGTTGTTGCTCGAAACCGCCCGCGGCCTCGGGCGGGTGGTGTTGCAAACACGGCATGTGTTTGCCCGGCTCATCGCGGTGACGGAGATGCCCGGCTTTGCGGCGCGGGAAGACGGCGGGGCGGTTTGCGCGGAGGACGGAACGCTGGGGTTTCGTTTTTCCGAATGGTGGCGCGCGTGGGGCCAGCTCACGGCGTGCCCGTGCTGCGGTTCCCCGGCCCGGGTTGAGGTGTGGAATGTCCGCTCGCTGCCTTTTCTTCAGATTTGCGCGCCGGTCCGGGGCGGGCTTGAGGGTTGGGCGGGCGTGCTCGACGCGCTGGCCACCGACTCCGAGGACGCCGATGCGCTGGCCGTGTCGGCGCTGACCGCCGGCGAAGTTTTTCCGAAAACGCCGCGCGACGCGCATGCGTTGCGTTTCGACGAGGACTTGTTGCTGGAATTGCTGGCGTCGCTCGACAGTCATGATTTGCCCGTGCGCTGGATTCTGCGCACGCCCGAGGCACGCCACGCACGGGAGTTCGTGCCGCGCCGGGCGGGCATCGCCCAGCGCGCGTTGACCATCAAGGACGGCACCGGCCACACTTTGCAACTCGGCCTGCCCGCCGCGCGCTTTTTCGCCGTCGGGACGGGCGCGAGTCGTTCGCTCTACATCGGCGGCCAGGACGATTCCCTTCTGGTCGAAATGGCGCCGCCCGCCGATCCCGCGTTTGAATCCCTCTGGCGCGCCGTCGTGCACGGCGTGTTTTCCGAATGGCCGTGAGCCGCGCGCCATTGTTTCCCGGCAGGCATCACGCGTTTCACGTCCCGCCCAAGAAAGAGAAAATTTTCCCTCCGTCCAAACAACAAACCTTATGGCCACACTGCACATCTGCTATGGAACGATGACCGGCAACGCCGAGTCTCTCGCCACTCGCGCCAGCGAGCGCGCCGCAACCGAAGGCTGGGAACCCCAGCTTCACAATCTCGTCAACATGAAGCCCGCCGACCTCGCTTCCGCCGGTCTCGCGCTTTTTGTCGTGAGCACGTGGGGCGACGGCGAGCCGCCGGATGACGCCCGCGAATTTTTCGAGGAGCTTGCCGGCACCGAGACCGATCTTTCCGGGCTGCGTTACGCGGTGTTCGGCCTTGGCGATCGCGATTATCAGGAGTTCAACGCCTTCGCCCGCAATCTCGACGAGCGGCTCGCCGCCCTCGGCGCGCGGCGCGTGAGTGAGCGCGTGGAGGCCGATCTCGATTTCGACGACACTTACGCGCACTGGGAAAACACCGTCTTCCCGCAACTCGGCGAATTAAAGGCGTCGCTTGCCTGACCGCGCCGGTGTCCGGCGTCCGATTGACACGGATGCCGCAGACTTCGCCCCGCGTTTTTTCCGGTGCATGAGAGCAACACGGGACAACGGCACGCTGCGTTTCATCGGATGCGTCACCGTCGCGCTGCTGCTCCTCGCGATGTTTTTGCTGGGGCTGCATGCGGCGTTTTGAAAATGCCGGGACCGCTCTTTTCGATGAGCCAGCAAAGCCCCGGAGGGGCGACAGGCGCGGCCTGACTACGGGTGTGCGGGTGCAACAATGGCTCGCGTTTTCAGCCCCGGAGGGGCGACAAGCTGGTGTTTTCAGCCCTTCGGGGCTGAAACGCCAACCGCTGCCTCCGCTCCACGGACGCGCATTATAAAGTCCATTCAAAATAGCGAGGACCCAAAAAATCGTTCTCGTTCTCTCCAATTCGGCATGCTCTCGTTCTCTCCAATGCATCATGCATAATGCGTCATGCGTAATTCGTCGTTCGCCCCAAGATTTTCCGTGCCTTCCGCGTTGAATTATGGCCAATAGCGCCATGCCCGGAAAAATGGACGGCGGCGACGATTCCCCGAAAAAGCTCAGCAGCTACACCATCAAGCTCGATGATGCGCAGATGGAAAGGCTCCGCGCCTTCTGCGAGGCGCGCGGCTGGGTGCCGTTCGATGTCGCCTACACGCGTTTCGCCTACAAGGCCGACCACCTCAAAATCAACGTCACCGCCTACACCAGCGGCAAGCTCGTCGTTGCCGGCAAGGGCACCGAGGACTTTGTGCGCGACACGCTCGAAGTCGAGGTCACGGGCGCGCCGAAACTCGGCTACGACGAGGTGCTGCACCCGGACTGGTTCGAGCCGCACGCCGGCATGGACGAGAGCGGCAAGGGCGATTTCTTCGGCCCCGTCACCACCGCGACCGTCATCGCGGACAAGCCCGCCATCGACGCCTGGCTCAAGGCCGGCGTGAAGGACTCGAAAAAGATCGCCGACGGCCAGATCATCAAGCTCGACGAACGCATCCGCAAAACCCCCGGCGCCGTCGTGGAGGTTTTCGCGTGGGAGCACATGCCAAAATACAACGAACTCATGGCGAAGCCCCGCGCCAACTTGAATCTGTTGCTCGCCTGGCAGCACGCGAAGGGTCTCGTCGCCGCGCTCGACAGGAAATGGGTGCCGTGGGGCCTGCTCGACCAGTTCAGCGAGCAGCCGCTCGTGCAGCGCGAGTTGAAGAAAAAGGACGTGAAGAATTTTGAGTTGAGGATGCGCACCAAGGCCGAGGAGGACCCGGTGGTCGCGGCTGCGTCGGTCTGCGCCCGCGCCGAATATGTGCGGCAGATGGCGAAGCTTTCCAAAAAATTCGGCGCGAAGCTCACCAAGGGCGCGGGGCCGCTGGTGAAGCAGCAGGCGGCGGAGCTTATCCAAAAATTCGGCGCGCGCGCGCTGGGCGAGTTTGCCAAGCTGCATTTCCGCACCGCCTACGAGGTGGTTTCCGCCGCCGGCAAGCTCGGCGAGCTTCCGCTGCCGAAGCCGAAGGAGCGGATGGAGTGGCGGTAGGCGGCGGGGGGCGGGGCGAGGGGCCTGGAGCGCGGAGCACGGAGCGGCGCGGCACGGAGCGGCGCGGCGGGGAGCGGCGCGGCGGGGCGGGGGCTAGAGTGGGGCGGGGCGGGGATGGGCTTTTTTCTGCGTTTCTCTTTCTTCTTTCCTCTTTATCTTTCTCTTTATCTTTCGGGTGGGGGCGAAGGGGCGTGGCGAGATGGAATGGGCAGAATGGACAGAATGGACAGAATGGACGGAATGGACGGAATGGACGGAATGGACGGAATGGGAGGAATGGGCGGGAGGG
>JAIRTK010000439.1 GCA_031254955.1 Opitutaceae bacterium | reverse complement strand
GCCGAGCAGAGGCGCGCGGGGCGCTCCGGGGTGTATTATCACGTTTCCTATTTGGGCAAGCCGCACGATTACCTCTGGATGGGCAGCACCCCGCCCGCGCTCATGTATGAGGAATTGAGGAAGGCCTACGACACCACCGCCGACCGCATCTGGCTCCTCAATGTGGGCGATATAAAATCCTGCGAGTTTCACATGCAGCTCTTCATCGACATGGCCTGGAACATCAATGCCTTCAACTATGACAACATCGCCAGCTACCATGCCAGATGGCTTGCAAAAAATTTCAACGCCGAAAGCTACCGCGATTACCTCAACATCACGTCAATCTTCTACCGTCTCGCCTTCTCGCGAAAGCCCGAGCACATGGGCTGGGGTTATGAATGGAACGTGGACCAGCGCCGCCACGAGCGCGTCACCGACACCGAGTATTCATTTTCCAACTACAAGGAGGCCGAAAAACGCCTCGCCGATTACGACCGCATCGGAAAAGCCGCCGACCGCCTCATGAACGCCCTGCCCAAGGAGCAGCAGCCCGCCTTTTTTCAACTGGTTTATTACCCCGTGCGCGGCGCCGAGCTTATGAACAGAGTGCACCTCAACGCGCAGAAAAACCGCATCTACGCCAGGCAGGGCCGCGCCGCGACCAACGCGGTCCGCGACGACGTGAGAAAATACCACGAGGAACTCAAGACCCTCACCGCCATTTATAACAACCAGCTCGGCGGCAAATGGAACGGCATGATGTCCCTGCGCATGGGCGGCCCCGCGACTTATTATGAACTGCCGCCGACCGAAACCATCGAGCTTCCCGCCGAACCCGCTTTCGGAATCCAGGCCGAAGGCGAGGATGTCCAGGCCGGCGTCCGCGGCTATCATGCGCTCCCGTGTTTCAATCCCTACCTCACCCGCGCCTACTACGTGGATGTTTACAACAAAAGCGCCCAGCCGCTCGCGTGGACGCTCACCCCATCCGCCCCGTGGATTGTTGTCAGCAAAAACGCCGGCGCAACCGCGACCGAAGACCGCATCATGGTGGCGGTTGATTGGAGCAAGGTTCCCGCCGGAGAAGAAAACCTCCTCGGCGCCATCGAAATCACCGCCAATAACATCAAACGGCAGGTGCTGGTCTCCGCCTTCAATCCCGCGACGCCGGCGCGCGCGGAAATCGGCGGCCTCTATGTCGAGGACAACGGCTGTGTCTCAATTCCCGCCATCGGATACACCCGCAAAACGGAAAACGGGAGAATCAAAATGCGCGCCATCCACAATCTCGGTTATGAAGACAAATGCGTGCAGCTCGGCAATCCCATCCAGTCCCTGGAGCGTCCGGGCAACCTGAAATCCCCCTGCCTCGAATACGACTTCCACACCTTCCACGCCGGCCCGGTGGATGTGTACACCTATGCGCTTCCGACCTTCCCGATATTCGAGGACCCCAATTTTGCCGGTCACGAGACCACGAACATCCACACGCGCTTCGGCATCTGCATTGATGACGGCGCGATACTCACGCCCGCCTCCTCGTCGTTTGAATATGCGAAGGACTGGTATGAAAGCGTGTTGCGCAATTGCGCGATCAGGAAAACCACGCTCTACATTTCCAAGCCCGGCAGGCATACGTTGAGGGTGATTTGCGGCACCCCCGGCATCGTCCTCCAAAAATTCGTAATCGACCTCGGCGGCATGAAGCGCTCCTACATGGGGCCGCCCTCGACACGGGTTCCCGCAAGCGAATAATCGCGGCAAGGCGCCGCGTCCCCTCCCTTACCGTTGACATGAAGACATTATATACAATCGCACTCTGCGCGATGGCCGCGGCCTCCGCCATGCCTTGCGCCTCCCTAGGCGGGGATGAGGAGGCTGCCGTCGCGTATAAAAATCCGCTCGATGTCGCGTTCGGCGATCCGTTCATTCTCCGCGCCTCCGACGGGAAATACTATATGTATGGCACGTCCGAAAACGAAAAAGGGTTTCGCGCCTGCGTGTCCGACGACCTGGCGCGCTGGACGGAACTCGGGCGCGTTTATGAAGGCGCGCTGCCGGAATCCTGGACGCTGAAAAATTTCTGGGCGCCGGAAGTCTATGAAATCAACGGGAGATATTATATGCTTTTCAGCGCCGATTGGAAAGAGAACCCGACCCATGAACTGGAAAACGTCCGCATCGGCGTCGCCGTGGCGGACCGCCCGCGCGGCCCGTTCCGGGATTTGATGAACCGCCCGATTTTCGACCCCGACTATCCCATCATCGACGCGAATCTCTACTTTGAGGACGGGCGCGTGTATTTGTATTATTCCCGCTGCTGTTATAAAAACCCGGTCGAGAGCGAGGTCGCGGACTGGGCCAGGCGGCGGGGCTGGTTTCAGGAAATCGAGGAAAGCTGGGTGTATGGCGTGGAAATCAAACCCGATTTCTCCGGCATCCTCGGCGAGCCGGCGTTGCTGCTGCGCCCGCCCGTGAGGATGGACGACAAGCAGGCCGGGTGGGAAAGCCGGTCCGTCACCTCGCGCGAGGTCAACCGCCGCTGGACGGAGGGGTCGTTTGTATTCAAGAAAAACGGCGTGTATTACATGATGTATTCCGCGAATTATTTCGGCGGCGGGAACTACGCCGTGGGCTACGCCACGTCGGACAACCCGCTCGGGCCGTTCCGGAAGGCCGGCAACAATCCCGTCCTGCAAAAGAACACGGACCGGGGCGGCGATGTCACCGGCACGGGGCACAACATGGTGTTCACCCACGCCGACGGCACGCTGTATTGTGTGTATCACGGGCGCACCACAAGGACTGGCGGCAGGCGGATGGTGTTTATCGACCGGATGGAAATCACGCCCGACGGAAAATTGATCGTGAACGGCCCGACGACGACGAGGCAGCTCATCAGGCAGCCTCGCGCCCCCGGACAAAATCCCGTCCATCGCTGACACCCCTTTCCCGAGGGGATGAGTCCTGCTGTGTTAACCGGTCTCGGAGCCTTTTTTGTTTAATACCAATTCCCAATGAGATTTATCCTTTTGTAGTCCGATTTTGCTCTTTCTCTTTATTCTTTATCTTTCCTCTTTCTCTTCCTTCCTCCCATTACTGGTTGGAAACGAGGAGAA
>JAIRTK010000399.1 GCA_031254955.1 Opitutaceae bacterium | reverse complement strand
CGGCGTATCCGCCGGGGCGGATGCGGAAAACGAAAGGCAAAAAGCGAGAATCGAACCAATGATGGCGGAGTTTGGGTAATACATGGGAAGACGGAATTAATAACTGATGTTACGCGGAGGTGTTTCCGAAGGAGGTAGGGAGGCCTCTCCGAGGCCTCCGCCGTGCGGAGAGGGCGGTTTGAAATTTCATGGGGAAAAGCGGAGCGTTCTCGCGGAGGCCTCGGAGAGGCCTCCCTACCTTGGGCTTGTCTCGTTTGGTGGTTCAAAGGGCATCCTCCGCGTAACATCAGTTATAAAATCGCACACCGCCTCCAGATTGCCGTCGGCTCGCCCGCCCTGGATTGGAACGCGCGCGTTTTTTCCGTCCACGTTCGCGTAAACATCAATGTGTCCGCGATCACACATGATTTCGTAGGTGTTTTTTCCAATCCCGATTTTCGCGCTCCAATACATGCACCCCGTCAAATGGTTCACGGATAGCAAATGTCCATCCGGGGCGGACGCGGACAGGATTTTTTTCAGCGGATATGGAATCCGCCTCAAAAGGCGTCTGTATTTTGCATTGGTGCGCCTTTGCCTTTGCCTTGCCATCCCTTAAAGCGTGTCATTTTTGACCCATCCCTTAAAAATTCCTCTATTGGTCAGCCTTTTTCAGGGAATTGAAATATTCTCTAGATGAGCGAGTTAACAATAATGAGCATAACCAGATGAGATTAATCAAAACTAAAACGATGGAGAGCCATAAAAGCCAATCCTTTCTGCCGTCTATAATATTAATATACAGGTTAAAACTAAATACAATCAGGACGCAAATTAGCAGGGAGCTGGTAATCCAGCGTCCCAACAAGGGCACGGCAATCAGGGTCACGAATGACAATATGAGCCATCCCTCCATAATAACACTCGGAATCAATCGCACCGACTGCAAATGAATTTCCCGAATAACTGAACGAGCACCGCCAACTGATAGTAGGCCGAGCAATATGAGAGTTACTATAACTGCAACAGGGCGTTTCATCTTTTTTTGGTTGAAATATTATTGGGTCAAACTGAGTTTTGCTTTTGAGTCAAAGGTTTTATATTCGCAAAGACCAAAATGTAAATTCCGCCGCACCGTCGCACTCCCGCCCTCAAAACAGCTCCCGCTGTTCATACCGCTGCCGGGCCGCGGCCAGGGCCGTGCCCATTTCCAGTTCCTCCAGCAGCGCCAGCAGTTCCTCCAGCCGCACCCGGCCCGCCGCGTTGCGCTCCGCGTCGCTCAGCGGCGGCAGCGACAGGTTGAGCGTCGTCAGCCGCAGGTTCCGCCGCAGCGCGTCCGCCTGCGCGCGCACCGGCTTGCGAAACCGCTCCGGCTCCAGTTCGCCGGCGCGCGCGATGACGCTTTCCAGCGAGCCGCATTGCTCCAGCCACTTCGCCGCCGTCTTCGGCCCCACGCCCGCGAGGCCGGGGATGTTGTCCGAGGCGTCGCCGACCAGCGCGAGATAGTCCGCGATTTGCGCGGGGCGCACGCCGAACTTTTCCACCACGCCCGCCTCGTCGAGCACGCGCCAGCCGGACTTCGCGTTGCCGGCTGGCGGCGGCAGGAGCAGCCGCACGCGCGCGCCCACCATCTGCGCGAAATCCTTGTCCGAGCTTACGATGAGCACCTCGTTGCCCGCGTCCGCGAGCCGGCGCGCCTCCGCCGCGAGCAGGTCGTCCGACTCCACGCCGGCGCGCTCCACGCCGGCGAATCCCATCGCCCGCGTGAGCGATTTTATGTGGGGCAGTTGTTTCACCAGTGCCTCGGGCATCTCCGCGCGCTGGGCCTTGTATTCGGGCAGCAAGGCCAGCCGGTCCTGCGCCCCGCCGAGATCGAAAAACACCAGCGTGCCCGCGGGGCGCTCCTGATCGGCGAGCCGCCAGAGTGACTTGACCCAGCCGTGGAGCGCGTTGGTCGGAAACCCGTCCGCCCGCGTCAGCGCGGGAATCGCGAAAAAACACCGGTAAGCCAGGTTGAACCCGTCAACAAGAAGCCATTTCGACATAGCGCCCCGCAGCCAAGCAGTCCCAGCGCGGGCCGCAATGACGAAAATATAAACCTGCTCGTTCTGGAGCGCCTTTCAACCCAAGGCCCCGCCCCCTTTCTTTCCTCGTTCTCTTACTCGTTCTCGTTCTCGTTCTCTTTCTTTTTCTCGTTTTCTTTTTCTTTTTCTTTCTTCTTTCCTCTTTCCTCTTTCCTCTTTCCTCTTTCTCCCCCAAGCGATGCCGCTAAGGAAGAAAGATAAAGATAAAGAGGAAAGAGAACGAGAACGAGTAAGAGAACGAGAACGATTATTATGTGTGGTGTGTGTGGGGGGAAAAGGGGAGAAACAATCCTGCCCTCAAACGCTTGACGCCTCGCGCCCTCTGCCGCGTCCTATTGCCTTTCCCGTTTTCCAATGACCACCGCACAATCCGCCAGCGCCGCCACTGCCACCGCCCTCCCCAAAAACATCCTCGTCGTCGGCTCCGGCGGACGCGAGCACGCCCTCGTCAAGGCCATCCTCGCCTCGCCATCCGCGCCGCGCGTCCTCGCCGCGCCCGGCAACGCCGGCATCGCCGCCGAAGCCGCCTGCCATCCCGTCGCCGCCGACGACATCCCCGGCCTCGTCGCCCTCGCGCAACGCGAACGCGTCGATTTCGTCGTGGTCGGCCCCGAAGTCCCGCTTGCGCTCGGGCTGGTCGATGCCCTCGCCGCGGTCAACATCCCCGCCTACGGCCCCCGCGCCGACGGCGCCCGCCTCGAAGCCTCGAAAATCCACACCAAGGAAATCCTGCAAAAATACAAAATCCCCACCGCGCCCGCCGCCGCCTTCGACGACCCCGCCGCCGCCATCGCCTACCTGCGCGCCCGCCCCGCCCCCATCGTGGTGAAGGCCGACGGACTTGCCGCCGGCAAAGGCGTCGTCGTGGCCGCCACGCGGGCCGAGGCCGAGGCCGCCGTCCACAAACTCCTCCCCGCCGGCCCATCGAAAATCGAAAATCGAAAATCGAAAATCCTCATAGAAGACTGCCTCTCCGGCGAGGAAACCTCCCTCCTCGTCATCGTCTCCGGACGCGACTACTACACGCTCCCCACCTCGCAAGATCACAAACGCGTCGGCGACGGCGACACCGGCCCCAACACCGGCGGCATGGGCACCTACTCGCCCGCCGACATCGTCACACCCGCGCTCCTCGCCCGCATCGACCGCGACATCGTCCGCCCCTCCGTCAATGCCATCGCCGACGAGGGCATCGACTTCCGCGGCACGCTGTTCATCGGCATCATGCTCACGCCCGGCGGCCCCCAAGTCCTCGAATACAACACCCGCTTCGGCGACCCCGAGACCCAAGTCGTGCTCCCGCGCCTCGACACCGACCTCCTCGCCCTCCTCTGGGCCGCCGCTCGCGGCTCCCTCCCCGCCGCCGCCGCCGTCCGCATCCGCCCCGAACACGCGCTCTGCGTCGTCATCGCCTCGCAAGGCTATCCGGAAAAATTCCCGAAAAACATCCCCCTCCGGCTTCCCGCCGCCCTGCCTCCCGGCGTGCACATCCACCACGCCGGCACCGCGCGCGACGCCGCCGGACGCCTCGTCACCGCCGGAGGCCGCGTCCTCGGCGTGACCGCCCTCGCCCCGACCCTCCGCGAAGCCGCCGACCGCGCCTACGCCGCCTGCGAACAAATCACCTGCGAAACCAAATACTACCGCCGCGACATCGGCGCCCGCGCGCTGAACCGGGCCGGTTAATCACTGAAGTTGCGCGCCGCCTCGGTCGTGGCGCAGACCTCCAAGTCTGCTTCATTCAACGCACCCGTTGCGTGCTCGGCAGATTGGGTTCCGAGCGAAGCGAGAAGCCTGACAACCTGCGCCACGACGGCGGCGCGCCCCATCAGTGATACCCTTTGCGAATGAAACTCCCACAATGGACGCCTCGCCCTACCTTTAACGGCGTCCATTGTGGGAGTTTCATTCGCAAAGGGTATTAATAGTAACCGTAATCAAGCGCCGGAAACTCAAGCTCCCTCCACATTTGTCCGGGTCTCCTCATGTCCGGATCGGCCTGTATGCTCCCCTCCCCGCGCAATCGCTTTTGCCAGCGCTGAATCCACTCGTCATGCGGACACTTCTTCGCCGCCAGCTTGATTTTGTCCGCCTGGTTTTTATTGAGGACATTCGCGCCAAGAGGCCGATCTCCCACGGCGCCAAAAGAGAACCGCCAGTAGTTGTTCAAATACAAACCCCAGGCGGCGGCATTGCGGCTGTCCCGCCGGAGTAATTCATCCAGCAACGACTCGGCCTCCACTATGAACGGCTTGCGGGACGCCTCATCCCGGTATCCCGCGTTTGCAAGCGGCTCGATTATGCGACTGTATTTTTTCCACCCCACGGTGTCTTTCTGTTTATAGATACCATTGTCCTGCCTGTCGTAAAAGGACTCAAATAATGTCCTGTCCCTGTCTGATTTCAGAATGTCCAGACAGTGCCGGAATTCATTTTCGGACAGCCGGACGGGCAAATAACCACTGTTGGAATAGACAAAGCCCAAGGCCAGCAAATGCCTCGCCAGTTTCAGCGCGGCGTCCGCCGAG
>JAIRTK010000118.1 GCA_031254955.1 Opitutaceae bacterium | reverse complement strand
GAACCGCTCGTGAGGGACGGGTTAAAAATGGATGGTTCAATAGAGGAAGCCTTGATGCGTGTGGTTGTCATGGAGGAAGAAAACAAGTGAGAATTTTTGCCTTATCAATGTGTTTTTCGTCTTTCTCTTTAAAATAGTTGCAACTCAAAGCGGAGCGTCGCTCATCCTTTTTCCTCTTTATCGTTCTTCATTCTCTTTATCTTTATTTTTCTTCTTTATCTTTATCTTTTTTCTTTTTCTTCCGGGTGGTGCCGCTGAGGAGAAAAGATAAAGATAAAGATAAAGAGAACGAAGAACGAGAACGAGGAACGAGGGGGGAAAAGGGGGGCGCAGGCTCACACTCCTTCGCGCAGGAGGGCGATGAGCTTGGCGAGGGTTTCTTTGTCCGGCAGGCCCATGAGGCTGATCTGGATCCAGTTGCGGTCGCGCAGGTAGGCGCTGCGGTAGCTGAGCAAAAAGCCCGCTTTTTCCAGCGCCTCGCCGGTCGCCCAAGCGTTGCCGCCCGCGTGCGGGACGAGCGTGATGACCGCCGGGCAGGCGTGCGCTTTCGGCGCGAGCAGGTCGTAGGGCGTGCTTTTCAGTTCGTCGCAAAGCCATGCGGAAAGCGCGGCGATCCGGGCGTGGCGTTCGGCAAAGTCTTGCTCGCCGAGCGAGGCGGCCAGCGCGGCCACGAGGTTCGAGGAGTGCGTGAAGGCCACGCCTTCGCTTGCCTGCCAGTAGCCGACATCCAGATACGAGGGCATTCCTTGGGGCGTGGGGGCGATGGGTTCGTGGTGAAACACCACGCCAAGTCCTGGGTAGCTGCACAGGCCTTTGCTGCTTACCGCCGTGGCGAGGTGCACGCCGTCGAGCGAGAGCGGCACGTTGCCCATCGAGCTGATCGTGTCCACGCAGAGTCGCAGGCCGCGGTCGCGCGCGAGTTCTTTCCATTCGTCGAGCGGGTTGAGTATGCTGGTCGAGGTTTCATGGTGCACGCCCCACACCCAGCCGCCCGGGGGCAGCGAGTCGAAGGCGCGGTGCATCCCGTCGCGCTCGAAGGGGCGGCCCCATCCGGTGGAAATGACTTGGTGGTCAAGTTCGGCGCGGCGGGCCTGTCCGGCGATGCGGGTGCCGAATTCGCCGTTGACGAATACCACGCCGGGGCGGCGGAGTTGGCGGAGTTGCCATGCGACCATGTCGTTGACGAGCGTGCCGGAGCCGGGGACGACTTGGCAGTGGCGGGCGCCGGCGATGCGGCAGAGTTCGGCGCGCACGCTGAAGAGCAGTTTGTAAAACTCTTCCGAGCGGTGCCAGAGGGGGAAATTGCCCATCGCGGCGCGCACGCGTGGCGACACGGGCACGGGGCCGGGGATGAGCGGCACGAGGTCGGGGGCGGCGCTCGGGAGTTTCGCGAGGTTGAAGCGCACGGTTTCGGCTTTGGAGCCGCGCAGGAACATCGGCTGGAATTGCGCGTCGCCCGTGCCGACGAGGGGGCCGAAGGGTTCGAAGCCGAGGTGTTTGTAGAGTTTGAGCTGGCGCACGGTTGCCGAGATGATGGCGAGGTCCCAGCCGCGTGGTTTGGCCAGCACGAAGACGTGTTCCATCATCATGCGGAAGGTGGCGCGTCCGCGAAAATCGCGTTCGACCGCGAGCAGGCGGATTTCGAGCACGCCTTGGTGCGGTGGCATGTGGCGGTCGAGGTCGGGGATTTTCGCGTCCATCGAGAAGGGGCGCTTGTCGCGCAGCGCCATCATGCCGACCACGCGTTCGCGTTGTTTGACGATGAGGTAGAGGTTTTCGTGGTGAAATTTGTCCACGAGCCGGCGTTCCGGGTTGGGCGGATGTTGCGGGATTTCTTCGACGAAGGTGCGGTAGTTCAGGCGGTGCACCTGTTCGATTTCGTCGGGGGTGTCGGCGATTTTGCAAATAAGCCCGGCGGAGCCGTCCGCGTCCGCGCCGGGGCGCGTGTCCGTCGGCGGGGTGGCGGGCGCGTGCTCTTTGGTGGCGATTAACTCGTCGGTGGTGTTCACGTTATGGGTTTTTTGGAACGACTGGCTGGCCAAACGTTTTTTGGAAGTTGGCACGGTGAGCAAAAAGCACCAGCGCGACGGTAAGCGAGGCAAATAATAACACGCCGGCATCGCGGGTGAGCAGCCAAAGCAACGGCAGTTGCGTGACCATCGCGCATAGCGCGCCCATCATGGGGCCTCTGTGCAACAGTTTCCAAAGGATAAGTCCGGCGGCGAACGGCGCCGCCAGCGACAGCGGCGCGAGCGCGAGCCATGCGCCGAGAAAGCATCCGACGCCTTTGCCGCCGTGGAATTTCAGGAAAACCGGCCACACATGCCCCGCGACGACGGCAAGCACGCAGGCCGCCCCCGGCGCGAGGTTGCCCGAGATGACGCCGCCCTGGCCCAGCAGCCACGGCAGCGCGGCGGCGAGCGCGCCCTTGGCCATGTCGAGCGCGAGCACGGCCGCGAAGCCTTTGCCGCCCAGCATACGGCCGACATTGGTCGCGCCGGTCGCGCCGCTCCCTTGGCCGCGCACGTCGCCGCCGGTCCTCAGCCGGACCAGAAACCAGCCCGGCGAAATGCTGCCGAGCAGGTAGGCGAACAAAACGGTCAACCAAGGGATATGTTCCATGAAATGCGAAAAAACGGAGGGAAAAGGCGTCAACGCGCACCGGCACGGCCTGCGGCGGCGGGACACAAGGCATGGGACGACGCGGACAACCAGAGCAATCGGCGCGAAAGCATGCCGCCCAGTTCAATGGATTTCCCCGCGGGCGCAAATCTAAGTTCACTGAATAAAATTGCAGCCGCTCCAGCCCCCGCGCGCCGCCTCTCTCTCGCGGCCCTCTTGCGCATCCATCCGCTCCGCCCCTGCGCGCCGCCTCCCTCTCTCCGCCCCTTTCACGCCACCCCTACCGCGCGGCTTGCCCTTTCCCATTTTTCGGCAAACATCGAAAACCAGCCCAACCTCATCATCTGAAAACCGTGCCAAACATCCCCCCAACCACGCACCGCTGGACATTCGCCCGCATCGGCGGCCTCGACCAAGTCTCCCTCGCCACCACGGACGACCTCCTCAACCTCAAGCACCTCGACCAGAAACTCTGGGTCGCGCTCAGTTGCCCGGTGCGCGGCCTTGAGCTTGACGAAAAAACCCTCGCCCTCATCGACACCGACGACGACGGCCGCATCCGCGCGCCCGAACTGCTCGCCGCGATCGACTGGCTCCGCCCGCGCCTCGCCGACCTCGCCTCCATCCTCCAACCCGCCCCCGCCCTGCCCCTCTCCGCCATCAACACCGAGACACCCGAAGGCGCCGCCCTGCTCGCCTCCGCGAAACACATCCTCGCCCATCTCGGCAAACCCGGCGCGGACACCATCTCCGTCGAAGACACCTCCGACCCGGAAAAAATCTTCGCCGGAACCCTCTTCAACGGCGACGGCATCATCCCCGCCGCCGCCGCCGGCACCGACGAACTCAAACAACTCATCGCCGACATCACCGCCACGCAAGGCGCCGAGACCGACCTCAGCGGCCAGCCCGGCATCAACCTCCCCAAACTCGACCACTTCTACGCCGACATCGCCGCGCACGCCGCCTGGGCCGGCAACACCGATCCCGCCATCCACATCCTCGGCGCCGACACCGCCGCCGCGCACGCCGCGCTCCAAACCGCCCGCGCCAAAATCGACGACTACTTCACGCGCTGCCGCCTCGCCGCCTTCGACTCCCGCGCCACCGCCCCGCTCAACCGCGCCGAAGCCGACTACGCCGCCATCGCCGCGCGGGACCTGCACGCCGCCGCCGCCGGCCTCCTCGACGCCTTCCCCCTCGCCCGCGTCGAACCGGGCCGCCCGCTCCCGCTCGCCGAAAACCTGAACCCCGCCTGGACCGCCGCCATCCGCGAACTCCGCGCCCGCGTCGTCACGCCACTCCTCGGCGCGCACCAAACCGCGCTCACCGCCGACGAATGGACCGCGCTCGCCGCCAGATTCTCCGCCTACGAAAACTGGCTCGCCGCCCGCGCCGGCGAGTCCGTCGCCCACCTCGCCCCCGACCGTATCCGAAAAATAAATACCGACAACCGCCGCGACGAACTCGCCGCCCTCATCGCCCGTGACCGCGAGCTAGAACCCCAGGCGCGCGCCGTCGCCAGCGTCGCCCGCCTCGCCCGCTACTATCGCGACCTCGGCACGCTGCTCCGGAACTTTGTCAACTTCCACGACTTCTACGGCCCCTCCACGCACGGCATTTTCCAAGCCGGCACGCTCTACCTCGACGCCCGCGGCTGCGCGCTGTGCGTGCGCGTGGACGACCCCGCGGCCCACTCCGTGCTCGCCGCGCTCAGCCGCGTCTACATCGCCTACTGCGACCTCACGCGCGCCGACGGCGCGACCATGAAAATCGCCGCCTGCTTCACCCAAGGCGACTCCGATTATCTCATCGTCGGCCGCAACGGCCTCTTCTACGACACGCAAGGCCGCGACTGGGACGCCACCATCACCCGGATCGTGGAAACCCCGATCAGCATCCGGCAAGCCTTCTGGTCGCCCTACAAAAAACTCGTCCGCTTCATCGAAGAACAAGTCGCGAAACGCGCCGCCACCGCCGAAACCGCCTCGACCGGAAAACTCAACACCGCCGCCGCCGCCGTGGCCCACGCCGACCAACCCGCCCCCGCCACCCCCGCCGCCGGCCAACCCGCCCCCGCCGCCGGCCAAGCCGCCCCCGCCGCGCCGACCCCGACCCCGAAGAAAATCGACATCGGCACCGTCGCCGCGCTCGGCGTGGCCGTCGGCGCCATCGGCGGCGCGCTCGGCGCCATCGCCACCGGCCTCGCGCGCCTCTCGTTCTGGCAGATTCCGCTCGTGCTGCTCGGAGTCATCCTCGTCATTTCCCTGCCCTCGATGCTCATCGCATGGCTGAAACTCCACCAACGCACGCTCGGGCCGATCCTCGACGCGACCGGCTGGGCCATCAACGGCCGCGTGAAGATCAACTTCCCGCTCGGCACCGCGCTCACCGACCGCGCCCGGCTTCCATCCGGTGCGAAACGCAGCCTCGACGATCCCTTCGCGGACAAGGCGCCGGCGCGCCGCCGCCGCTGGCTCCTCCTCGTCCTCCTGCTCCTCCTCGCCGCGCTCGCCATCCGCTGGGATCACACCCGCCGCGGCCACTACTTCTGGCAACCCCCCGCCAAAACCGCCGCCCCCGCCCCCGCCGAGGCCGCCGCCCCCGCCCCCACCGCCCCCGCCGAAGCCGTCGCGCCCTCACCGCCCTCCGGCCCTTGATCAATATGAAAAGGGTTCAGCATAGATATAACTGATGCCTCTTTATTAGCCATATTCGCCAACCCTGTTTTTGCGAAGAC
>JAIRTK010000115.1 GCA_031254955.1 Opitutaceae bacterium | reverse complement strand
CGGCATCAGCCGATTTGCGCCGGGGGGGGGCGATGTTTGGGGAAATGGCGGTGTTGTCGTCGGTGAAAAATCCGGCGAGCGCGGTTTCGGCGAGCAGCGTAAGCTCGGCGTCGGGGCGCGATTGGCGCAGGCGGCGGAGCAGCGGGAGGGCGGCGGCGCAGGCGGCGCGGTCGCCGGGCATGGTGAGCCAGAAGCGGGCGCGGCGCGGCATGGTGGCGCGGGTGAGGCCGCGAGCGGCGAGGTCGGCGTCGAGCAGGTCGCGTTTGGCTTCAAGGCGGAGGCGTTGCGAGGGCGCGTCTTGCGTGCGCCAGCGTCCGTGGCTCCAGAGCCAGGAGGCGCGGAATTCTTCGTCGTGGGCCAGGAGCGTTTCCAGCCAGCGATTGAGCGCGAGCGTGACCCCGGCGGAGGTGCCGTCGGATTCGATTTCCACGGCCTCGAAACGCATGCTCCAGAAACCGAGGCGGCGCGGGTAGAAGACCACCACTTTCGCGCCGAATTTTTCCGCGAGCATCCCGGCGAGTTCGCTGGTGGAGCAGACGCGTCCGAGCAGGAGGGTGAGCGCGCCGTTGCCGCCGGCATTTTGGTCGAAGAGGAGGCTCACGGTGCCGCCTCGGCGCATGATGCGGAACGCGTCCTGGAGGCCGTTTTTGCGCGAGAGGAGGAGCACGCCGTGGCGTTCGCGGGTTTGTTTTACCCAGGCGTTGAGCGCGGGGTTTTTGAGCGGGCGGAAGATGACGCCGGTGCCGGCGATTCCGGGGCAAAGCAGGCCGAGCCAGGTGAGGCATTCCCAGTAGGCGAAGTGCAGCGTGCCGATGAGGAGCGGGCACGGGGCGGCGGGAGCGGGGGCGGTGGTGCCGGTGCCGGTGCCGGCAGCGGGGGCGCCGACGGGGGGCGGCGCGCTTGGTGAGCGCGCCGGGCCTTGGGCGGCGGCGGCGCGCGCGCGCATGATGGCTTCGAGTTCTGGGGAGAGGCTGGTCATGCGGCGGAGCCGGGTCTCGGAGAAGAACGGCGACGCGAGCGAGAGCATGCCGGTCTCGATGAGCCGCACGCAGCTCAGGCGGGCGACGCGGGCGTGCCATGCGCGCGGACGGTCGGGAAAGGCGTGATGCAGGTTGGAAAAAAGCAGGCCGCGGCGCTTGGGGAGGAGCAGGATCACGCGTCCGAGCAGCCCCGCCAGCAGGCGCAGGAAAAAACGCGGTGCGCGGGCCACCAGCCAGCCGGCGATGTGGATGAGGAGTCGGATCACGCGGGAAAAAAACGTGCAGAGCGGACAAAATGCGGGGCGGATTCGCGAGCGTTTTTTCGGCATAAATCGGGGCATGTCGATTTATATCGCGACAAGGGGCGGCGGCGCGGCGGGCGCGGGGCGCAACAGGAGGTGCTGTCAGCACCCGGAATCTTTCCTCTTTCCTCTTTCTCTTTCGTCTTTCTCTTTCGGCAGGCGCGAGCGGGGAGTTCCGAACGAAGCGAGAAGTCTGCCAAGAAGCCTGCCAAGAAGATAGATAAAAGAAGAAAAGGGAAGGATTCCGGGCGGCGACAGCACTTCCTGTTACCTCCGTGGGCGCGGGGGGCGCGCGAAAAGATTCTTGCCGGGGGCGGAACCCCGCGGGCATGAATCAGGCCATGCCGTCGCATCCCGAGCCTGACCGCGCCGCCGCGCCCCGCACGATTTGCCTCGTCCGTTTGTCGGCGTTGGGCGACGTGGTGATGGTGGCTCCGTTGATAAAAATGCTCCGGAGGGAATGGCCCGCGGCAAGGATCACGTGGGTGATTGGCAAGGCCGCGCATCCCGCGGTCGCGTCGTTGGCGCGTTTGGGCGTCGAGTTTGTCGTGATCGACAAGCCGCGCGGGGCGCGGGATTACCTGGCGTTGCGCCGGAGGCTGGCCGGTCGTCATTTTGACGCGTTGCTTTGCTTGCAGGCGAGCTGGCGGGCGAATCTAGTTTATCCCTGCATCCGCGCCCGGAGAAAAATCGGCTACGGGCGCGACCGCGCAAAGGATTGCCACGCGTGGTTCGTGCGCGAGACATTGCCGGCGGCGGCGGCGGGAACGGCGCATATTCTGGACGGCTTTTTGCAATTCGGCGAGGCGCTCGGCGGCGCGCGCGCGGCGGAGGATTACGAGGGCGCGTGGGGATTGGAGCCGCCGCCGGAGGCGCGCGCGTGGGCGGACGGCGCGCTGCCCGCCGGCCCCTGGCTCGCGGTCGCGCCTTGCGCGAGCAAGGCCGAGCGCGACTGGCCCGCGAGCGGTTGGGCGGCGGTGGCGGCGCACGCGTGGCGGGCGCACCGGCTGCCCGCCGTGCTGCTGGGCGGACCGGCGGCGCGCGACGCGGCGACAGCGGCGGAGATTCGCGCGCTGTTGCCGCCGGATTGCCCGGTGACCGACTTGACGGGGCGCACGGACGTGCCGCGATTGCTCGCGGCGCTGGAGCGGTGCGCGTTGCTGCTGGCGCCGGACACGGGCGCGACGCACATCGCGCGGGCGTTTGGCCGGCCCGTGGTCGGATTGTATGCCGTCGCGCCGTCAAGCCGCACCGGCCCCTACCGGCGGACGGAGTATTGCGTGGACAAGTTCGTCGAGGCCGTCGCGCTCGTCCACGGCGCCGGCAGCGCAAAGGCGCGCCGGGGCGCGCGCGTCCACGACCCGCGCGCGATGGGGCTGATTGGCACGGAGGAGGTGAGCGCCGCGCTGGACGCGGCGGCTGCTGCTGCGGCGGCGTCCAGCGCGGTGCAGTTTAAGAGTGCCTGACAAGAGGAACGATAAAGAATAAAGAGGAAAGAGATTCTTCAGTTATAGAAGGCTCCTTTGTTAACCGAGATTAACGCGAGGCAGAGCGGATCGGATGGCACGGGCGAATTGCGTGGCATGGGCGGCTCGCCTGTGGGATTGCGTGGCACGGGCGTCCCCGCTCGTGAACGACGCTCCGCTCCGCAAATCTCCGGCGCGCCCTCCCGCCGGATACATATGGGCGGGGACGCCCATGCCACGCAATCCCGCGAGCCGTCCGCGTAATTTCAGTTCCTCCTTATTTAAAGTTTTCTCTTTTTAACCACGGAGACACGGGGACGCACGGAGGGCGGAGTAAAGGTTGTGCTCACGCAGAGACGCGCGGATGAGTGGTGCGGAGACGCGGAGAGTAGTGTTTTAATAACTGATGTTACACGGAGGAGTCTTTGTGAACCACCCAACGCAACCAGCCCAAGGTAGGGAGGCCTCTCCGAGGCCTCCGCGAAAACGCTTCGATTTTCCCAGAAAAGTCCCAGCATTGCACCCCGTCCGGCGGAGGCCTCGGAGAGGCCTCCCTACCGGCAATCCCGCGCCTGCACTATGCCGGCTTGCGTAAATTTCAGAGAATAAATTAGGAACTGAAGTTACGCAAGCAGCGCGTAACCTCAGTTAATAAAAACAAAGGCTCTTTGCGTCTTTGCGCCTCCGCGTGAGTTCTTCATGTCTCCGCGCCCTCCGTGTCTTCATGATTAAATCCCTCTTTCCGGCCATGCAAAAGAGCGGCGTTTAAATTGGGGATATAAGGATAGGCGTTGAAATTAAAGCCGCGCAGCGGCCTAGCCTTGCTTTTTGGCCGGAGTGAAACTTGCCTCGGGACTTCGCTTGGATTTTTCATGACCACACTTCCTGCAAACCGCCCTCCCCTGTCCGCGCCCGCGCTCAAGCAGGTCATCTGCATAAAATGGGGCACCGCCTACGGAGCGCGGCATGTGAACACGTTATACGCGATGGTGGCGCGCAACATCACCGGGCCGTTCCGCGTGATTTGCTTCACGGACAATGCCGAGGGGATTCGCGACGAGGTGGTGTGCCATCCGCTGCCGGCGCTGGGCTGCGAGATTCCGCCCGACGTGCCCGGCAAGTGGCCCAAGGTGGCGCTGTGGAACAGCAAGCTTTTCGGCGTCGAGGGCGTGGTCTTGTTTGTCGATCTGGATTCGGTCATCGTCGGAAGCCTCGACGGCTACTTCACCCACGGTTCGCCGGACGAGGTCATCACCGCGCGCAACTGGATCAAGCCGTGGAAAAAACTCGGCCAGACCTCGGTCTTCCGCTTCAAGGTCGGCGGCCATCCCTACATGCTCGACAACCTCCACGCGGACCCGGCGGGCGTGTCGCGAAAATACCGTTACGAGCAGCACTACGTGACCGCCGGCATCCGGGGCGGCATCAAGTTCTGGCCGGCGTCGTGGACGCGGCACTTCCGGCTGCATTGCCTTGGCTCGTGGCTGACGCGTCTGCTGCGCGCGCCCGTGTTGCCGCCGGGGGCGAGGGTCGTCACGTTCGCGGGCGGCACCAAGGTCGAGCAAGTCATCTCCGGTCGCTGCGCCGGGCGCGATGGCACGGGCACGCTTGGGGAGCATTTGCGCTGGGTGTTCGGGCAGGGAAGCGCCGGCTGGGTGCGGCGGTTGAAGGATTTTATGAAGCCGGCGGAGTGGGTCGCCCGGCATTGGCGGGAATGAGGTGGGGGTGACTCAAGGTGGCGTCACTCTTTCTTTGCCGGCGTTGACTTCCTGAGCCAGAAGGGCGTTCGTTA
>JAIRTK010000081.1 GCA_031254955.1 Opitutaceae bacterium | reverse complement strand
TGTCACATGGGAAACGATCCTTGGGCGCAGGAGCGCCGGTAGGGAGGCCTCTCCGAGGCCTCCGTCGGACGTGGCTGGATGGTGGTTGGAATAATCGGAGCGTGGTTGCGGAGGCCTCGGAGAGGCCTCCCTACCTTGGGCTGGTTGCGTTGGGTGGTCCAAAAGGACTTCTCCGTGTAACTTCAATCACATAACTGAAGTTGCACGGAGCGGCTTATGAGATTAAGTGCCACGCAATCCCTCGGGCGAGGACGCCCGTGCCACCCGGCCCGCCCTGCCTCGTGGCCCATCAGGCACATAAGACGAAGCGCCGCGCCGGCGCAGCGTGTTGCCGGGCGGCTCGTTCTCCGCAGGCCGGGCTACGCGGAGGAGATTCATAAGTGAGTGAGGCCATGCATCCGGGCTTCTCCCTCTTTCCTCACTCTCGTTCTCGTTCTTCACTTTCGTTCTCTTTTCTCGTTATCGTCCCTCGTCATCGTTATCTTTATCTTTCTCCACCAGCGGCACCGCCCGGAAGAGAAAGAAAAAAGAAAAAAGAGAACGAGAACGAGAACGAGGAAAGAGAACGAAAACGAAAAACAAAGAAGAGGCCCGGATGCATAGCCTCACTTTGAATCGCACTCGCGGGAACCAAATCCACCTTCCCCTCCACCTTTCCCATCCACCATCCACCTTCCACCTCCACCTTCCCCGCCTTCCCCTCCGTCCCTCTCCCCTCCCCCACTCCCACCCACACCCCACACACACCACCCACACACCCCCCACACACCCCACACACACCACCGCCCCCCAAGCCTTTTCTTGCCCTTCCCCTCCCCGTGCGCTTCGCTGTCCGGCCTCCCATGAACCTGATCGAAGACCTGAAATACCGCGGCCTGCTGGCCGACTGCACCGACGAAAGCACGCTCGCCGAGCGTCTCGCGCAAGGACCGGTCACGCTGTATTGCGGCTTCGACCCCACCGGCGAATCCCTCCACGTCGGCCATCTCATGGGCCAGCTCACCCTCCGCCGCTTCCAGCTCGCCGGGCATCATCCGCTGCCGCTCGCCGGCGGCGCGACCGGCATGATCGGCGACCCCTCCGGCCGCTCCTCCGAACGCAACCTCCTCACGCCGGAACAACTCGCGCGCAACGTCGCCAGCATCACCCGCCAACTCTCGCGCCTCCTCGATTTCGACGCCCCCGCCAACCCCGCCCGCATCGTCAACAACGCCGACTGGACGACCGGCCTCACCCTCCTCGATTTCCTCCGCGACATCGGAAAACACTTTTCCGTCAACATGATGATCGCCAAAGACAGCGTCCGCTCCCGCATGGAAGGCGACACCGGCATCAGCTACACCGAGTTCAGCTACATGCTCCTCCAGGCGCACGACTTCTACCACCTGCGCAAAACCCTGGACTGCGAACTCCAGATCGGCGGCTCCGACCAATGGGGCAACATCACCGCCGGCACCGACCTCATCCGCAAAAAACTCGGCGCCCCCGCCTGGGGCTGGACCTTCCCGCTCATCACCAAGGCCGACGGCGCCAAGTTCGGCAAAACCGCCTCCGGCGCCGTCTGGCTCGACCCCGGAAAAACCAGCCCCTACAAATTCTACCAATTCTTCGTCAACACCGAGGACGCAAAAGTCGTCGAATACCTCAAAAAGTTCACCTTCCTCGCCCGTGACGAAATCGAGCCCCTCGCCGCCGCGCACGCCGCCAACCCCGGCGCCCGCGAAGCCCACCGCGCCCTCGCCCGCGCCGTCACCGCGCTCGTGCACGGCCCGTCCGCCTGCGACGACGCCATCCGCGCCAGCCAGATACTCTTCGGCGGCGCCCTCGAAGGCATCAGCGAAGCCGTCTTTCAGGATGTCGTCGGCGAAATCCCCACCAAGGACATCCCGCGCGCGAAATTGCAGGAAAAGACGCCCGCCGGCGCGACCGGCGCCCCGCTGCCGGAACTCCTCGTCCACGCCGGCCTCAGCGCGTCGAAAAGCCAGGCCCGCAAGGACATCGAAGGCGGCGGCATCTATATAAACAACCAGCGCGAAATCGCCGCCGCCCGCGCCGTCGCCACCGACGCGCTTTTGTTCGGGAAATATCTCCTCCTGCGCAAAGGCAAAAAATCCTACGCCGTGCTGCGGGCGGTGTGAACGGACGGTGCATCAGAAACGTGTGAATTATAACAACACTATTAGTCTAAAAGACATGCAAATCGCCAGTCAACGGTTGGCCGGAATAATCGCCGGAGTTTTTGCAATTCGCGCGTTTGATACATTAATAAAAGAAAAAAAAGCCCAATCAGTGGCCGGAATTTCTCATAAGGAACGGACAAAAAACGGAACCTTGGGTAAAAATGAGCGCGAGTAACTATAGTTGGATATGCTTTGACTGCCGCCGCACATATCGCCGTCCAAAGACCGCGCTTGGCATCCAACTTTGTATAGAGTGCGGCGGCGAATGTCATTGTCTCGGTTACAAGGTCGAAATTCCGAAGAAAGAGAATGCCAAGGCATGGCGAAAGCTGCGTGATGCTTGCAGAGAACTGGCACTTACTGAACTTGAAGAAAAACGCGAAGCACGAGTCCGCGAGATTCATGAAGCCGAACGCCGTATCGCCCGGCTGGGATCTCTCGCGGAAAACAAAGACCGCGCCAAGATTATTGAGGAATTGAAAAAGAAAACAAGAGGCGAGGCACCCGCTTGCCAAAGGTGATTGCACCAATCCGCACCATGTTCCAGTTCTTTAAAAGAAGCTCCAAGGCTAAAGCTGCTCAAAAATACCAGATGCGTTTTAACGTGCTTTGGCGACAACTGGTGCCTGTCAGTCATGAGGCCGATACTGTGCAAGGAGAGCTATTGCGCAGCATCGGAAATCTTAGCGATGAAGCCAAAAGAAATGGCAATATGAATTGGGATGAACAGGATGAGGAAGCGGTGGTGTTTTTGGAAACATATCTTTTGAATCCTGATATTTTCAGTCAGGATATTCTTTCCAGAATAAAGCTGGATTTAAATGCCATTCGGCGCGCGGGGAGGGGTTGCGGGACGGATTTTCTATCTGCATACGAGGAAATTGATCGAATAGCCAGCCGCGTTGTTGATTATTGTGATATGCATAAGAAACCAATTCGACTAAGGCCGGAGGAGGATGATTATTTAGGACATTATTAAAAGCACGCCATGAAATATTAGACTTGTTCGCCAACCCTGTTTTCACCGTGATTCAAGAGATCAAGTTGCTTCAAAAAATGGCCGAAGGCGGTAGGGAGGCCTCTCCGAGGCCTCCGCGACAACGCCCCGATTTTCCCGTGAAATTTCAAACCGCCCTCTCCGCCCGACGGAGGCCTCGGAGAGGCCTCCCTACCTGCTCCGCGTGACTTCAGTCACCGCGAAAACGAGATTAGCGAACACGCCTATTATTATTTTGAACGTTGCACCTGTTGCGTCGTCTCGTGATTTTTCGAACCACTTACTACTTGCCACCTGCCACCCGTCACATTTTCCCACCTTGACCACCACCACGCTCAATCACACCGCCCGCGTGCTCGGCACGCTCAGCCGCGAACTTCCCGCCGACGCGGCACTGCGCCGTTATCTCGCCGACGCCCGCCGCCTCGGCCCCGCCGAAAAACGAGCCGTCAGCCACGCCTTCTTCGCCTATTTCCGCTGGCTCGAATGGCTAGACCGCCGCGACTCCGCGCA
>JAIRTK010000076.1 GCA_031254955.1 Opitutaceae bacterium | reverse complement strand
TGGCGGGCGAGAGGAGCGTCATGGTCGCCGCCGAGTCGTGAAAACGCAGCACGCGCAGGCCCATGTCGATGTTGAACTTCGCCCGCTCGATGGCGATGGCGGTCGCCTTGTCCATCACGGCATTGGCCAGCCCGGGATTATCAATCAAATCCATCAGGGCGTTGTCCATGCCGCGAAATGAAATATAAAACGACAGGGTGGGGCAGTCGCAGTCGCCGATGACGAGCACGCGGTCGCCGGCGCGGGCGAACTGCGCGCGCAGGCGACCGGCGCAGCCGAAGCGAACGTAATCCGCCGGGCGCGGCACGTAGATGCGCGCGGCGTCCTCCTGGGTGGAGACGAGCGGTTTTTCCACGCAGGTCCAGAAATGGTGGTGCACCATTGCATAGGGGTCGGAGACATCGAAGAACTCCGGCGAATACAAATGTGTTTGCAGGCCGCCGGTCATGTCCACTTCGCCGATGGCGCGCCCGGCGCGGTCGAACTCGACCACGCGACCGTCGGAGCCGGCGCGGGCGTCGCGGCGCGGGAAATGCCACACGCGGATGGCGTCCGAGTCGCACACCAGCGCGGCATCGATCATCACGCCGAGGGCGGTCGCGGGGTCACGCACCACGTCAAGCAGGCTCGTGCCGGTGAGGCGGGCGGCGGTGTCCACCCACATTTTGGGAATGACCGGCACCCGGTCGGCCTTGCCGCCGGACATGGTTGTGTAAACGCGTTCTTTTGGTGTCATGAAGAGGACTTATTGAACTGGTTTATTGAGCGGAACGAAACGCGTTTTTACCACGAATGGACGCGCATGTTTTTGGCGTCCCCATGCTCATTCGTGGCAGGAATTTCCCGTGTGTTATTTTTATACAAAATTCCGTTCATTATTGCCTGAATAAAATGCTGATTTCTTGTCGCCCGCGGATTACACGGATTTTTCATGAATAGGAATCCGTGAAAAATCTTTGTAATCCGTGAATAGTTTATTGGTTTGTTTTTTATCGCGGAAGCGCGGAAGGGCTGAATCGCTGAAAAGACAGAAATATGGTTTTCCGTGTTTCCGTGAAACCCCTTGCATTTCCCGTGTTCTCCGTGGCGAAAGTTAACGTCCCAGTTTTTCCCAGAGGATGAGGCCGCGCAGTTCCTCGCGGGTCTTGGTCGCTCCGCTGAAAAACAGGCTGGCGAGGTAGCCGATCACCATGCAGGAGGTGATGGCGAAGAAGCTGTGAACAAACACATTGGCCGCCGTGTAATTCTGAATCCACCAAGTGACGACGATGCTGGCCACGGCGCCGATGATGACGCCTGGCGCGTTGGCGCGGCGGGTCAACATGCCGAGCGCGAAGACGCCGGGGAAGCCGCCGCCGACCAGGGCGACGAGTTTTATAAACACATCCCAGAGCGATTTTGCGTCCTGCGCGGCCAGCCACATGGCAAACACGGTGGCAAACATGCCGCAAAGAAAGGTCGTGAGGCGCGCCACGCGGACGCGCTGCCTTTCGGTGCTGGCGGGCCGGAGCAGCATTTGGAAATCCGAGACCACAATGGCGGCGGCGGAGTTGATGATGCCGCTGAGCGCGCCCATCGAAACGGCGAAGAGCGCGGCGATGATAAGCCCGACCACGCCGTGCGGCAGCTCGTTGGCGATGAAGAACGGGAAGATGGCGTCGTTGGGCAGCCCTTCCGCGAGCCTTCCGGGGTTGGCCTCGTAGAAAAGAGACAGGGAGGTGCCGATGAAGAAGAACAGGGTGGCGCTGACGGTGCCGATGATGCAGCCGGTCACGACGGTGCCGGTGGCCTCGCGGTCGGTGGACATCGCCAGCATCCGTTGCATGAGCGGCTGGTCGCCGAGGTAGGTGAAGATGGTGGCGAAAAACATGCCGGTGAAGACCCAGACGGTGCCGTCGGCGAGATTGAAACTCCAGTCGAGCATGGTGAAACGCCCGCTGGCGGCGCCGGCTTTTAGAATGCCCGGCAAGCCGCCGTCCACGCCGCCGGCGAGATAAACCAACGACACTATGATGCCGCCAAAGACAACAATCGCCTGCAAGAAGTCCGTCCAGATGACAGCCTCGAATCCGCCCTCGACGGCGTAAATGGTGGTGACCACGCCCATGAGCAGGATGCTCACATACACATTGAGGCCGGTGACGGTGGACAGGGCGAGCGCCGGGAGCAGCAGGATGACGCTCATGCGCCCGACGACTTTCAATAAAATCGCCAGCACCGCGCCGAGCACGCGCACGCGCTGGTCAAAACGGCGGTCGAGGTAGGAGAAGATCGTCGCGACGCTCATGCGGCGCAACAGGGCGACAAACACAAAGCCGACGACGAAGCCGGCGAGGGTCTGCGAGGGCACGGTGCCGTAGGCGAGCCAGTTTTTGTCAAAATACGACTTGGCCGGCAGCGCCATGAAGCTGATGCCGCTGGTGGCGGTGGCGAAGAAGCTGACCGCCGCCGCCCACCAAGGGACGCGACCGCCGCCGAGGAAATAGTCATTGGCGGCGGTCTGCCTGCGGCGGGCGCACCACCAGCCGATGCCGAGGGTGAAGAGGAAATACAGTGCAATCGCAATATAATCCTGCCACGCGAGCGTGCGGGCGTGGACGGCGGCGAGGACGGGGACGGGAATCATGTGGTTTTGGCTCGGGTTTGTGTTTGATGGGACTTCTGAAAAACGATGTTCATGCTGTCCGAATAGATGGGTGGTTCTTATTGAACAGAAGGAAACAAAGGGAACGGAGAATGCATTTCATGCCCTTTGCAGTCAACAATCGCCCTGCCTTTAACGGCTTCCATAGTGGGATTTTCGTTCGCAAAGGGTTTTATTGCCATTGTTTTTCCGGTTGTCTCTGTCGCCTTCTGTTTAAAATAATGGCGCGTTTTTGTTTAACCACGGAGACACGGAGGACACGGAGTTCGGAAGGAGTTCTTTTATTAAAATCTCTTTCATGGCTCCGTGCTCTCCGTGTCTCCGTGGTTAAATTATTTGTTCGATTTTATTAATCACAGAAACACGGAAAAGCTGAAGCGCTGAAAAAAGAGGGGCATTGTTTCCGCCCTTCCGTGCTCCCGTGATTAAGTCAATGGTTCGGTTTTGCCGTCCATGGATTACACGGATTGTCGCGGATTTTTTATGAATAACAATCCGCGGGCAGTTTAATGGCAGGTTTTTATTTAACAGGAGAAGATGATGCATGGTTTTTATATTATGGCCTTTCTGGTGTCTTTCGATTCCTTTTGTTCAAGATGACGGTTTATTGTTTTCATTGGGCTGTCCTTGGAAACTCCGGAGGCGGCGCGGGGGTGGCGCGCAGCCGGGCGGTGAGGCGACGGTGCCAGTCCACGTCGCGCCACATGCCGCGGAATTGCGGGCCGCAGAAGTTCGAGGTGCACATCGCGCGCCAGCGGCCGGTCGCGAGCGCGGCGTCCACGCCGAACTCGCAGCCTTCCTTCACCCAGCCCCAGTCCAGCAGCGGCCAGTCCTTGTAATCCACCACGCTCCAGCCCTCGGTGGTAGCCAGCGGCCTGTGCGCGGCGCGCGAGGCGCCGGCGGTCCTGTTTATCATATTCTCCAGCAGCCCCAGCCAGTGCTCTGGGTCGGCGCGATAGACGGCCTCGCCGTGGCGCGCGAGGTTTTCATAGCCGCGCGGGTCGAATGTTTCGTAGGCGTAGCCGACGCGCTGGTAGAAGTCGCCGGTGTTGGCGCTCGCCATCCAGAGGTGCGCCTCGATGAAGTCAAACGCCGACACGTCCGCCTCACCGTAGCGCCACGGGCGCGTGTTGGTGGAGACCGTCAACGGCACCGCCGGGAAGCGCGCGCGCACGCGGGCAAGGGCGGTGTTGAGCCACGCGAGCGACGGCGGGGAGTCCCACTCGTCGGGCGCGAAGCCCGGAGGGTTGTGAAACACCGGCGCCCAGCCGGAGTGCGTCCATTCGTTGCAGAGGTCAACATACAGCAGTGACGAGAGCAGGCCCTCGCGGCGGAGCCGTTCCAGCACGCCGAGCCAGATGTCCGCGTGGCGCTCCGGCGTGGCGATGCGGACGCGGATATTATCAACGTCGCGGCGGAACCAAGTGGACAGGCCGACGCGAATGTTGCGCGAGGCGCAGGCTTGCATGAACCGCACCAGCGCCGGGCCGGGACGCACTTTGCAACGCGCGGGCGCGCCCCAGTCCTGGGTGTTCCAGCACGGCAGCAGTTCCCATTCGCGGTCGAAACCGGCGGCGAGGAGGTGCGGGTAGGCGTCGATGCGCACGGCCTCGTAGCCGCGCTCGGCGAGCTGGTCGAGCGCCCGGTCCCAGTCCTCATAGCCCGCGCCCGGCCAGCGGCGCTCCAGCCAAGAGAAATCCCACATGGTGATGGGCATGACGTGATCGGCGGTCAGCATGGGATGGGCGTTAACGGTTGGGAAAGGGAATTGCCGGCGGATGCGGGGGACATCGCTCAGGGGGAGCGTTCGAGTTTTTGGATTTGGATATTGTCCGCCCAGCACTGGCCCTCGCCGGTTTGTTCGAGCATCAGCATCCGGCGAATCCACATGTGGGACATGGGGCGGCCCTGAAGTTTGGAGATTTTCTCGTCGTCAATTTTCAAATCGAGGCTGACGCGGGTCCAGTCGTTGGTGCCGCTCAATTCGCGCCCGGCCCAGGTGATGATTTGCTTGGAATTGCTCCACTCGCCGGGGCGGCGGTAGCCATACCAGTTGTCGCCGGCAAATTCGCTGATGCCGAAGCGCACCTTGCCGCGGCAGTCGTTGGTTTTGATCAGGGCGGTGAAGCGGTAGGTGCCCTCCAGCGGGGTGTCGGTGTCGTGCGCCGGCCCCCAGCACCAGGCATACCAGACCGAGGGGAACGGGCTGGCGGGGTTCTTTTTGTCGGCGGGGCCTTTTTTGATGCTGATGGAACAAGTGTCGTCGTAGCCGGTGGCGGCGTCGCGGAAGCAGTCGAAATCGCTTTTGAACCAGCAGTATTTGCCCGGACTGACGAGTTCGGAAAAGGTGTTGTATTCCGAGAGCACGGGCAGCTCGTATTCCTTGGCGCCTTTCCACGGCACTTCCTTTGCGACGGCCAGGATTTCGCGCGCTTTTTGCGGGGCGACCGGGGTGAAACGGACGGCGAAGCGCCGGTCGAAAACATCATCCTGGGCGGTTTCCGGCACGCCCTCGATCATGTAGTAATGCAGGTCGAAAAACATCCAGCATGGCGTGATTTTTATCGGGGATTGGGCTTCGAGCAGTTGCGTGAGCCAGCCGCCTTCGCGGGCGTCGAGCGCGCCGAACCAGCCTCCGGCGCCGAGCAGCGGCAACTCGCCGCGGTAGCGGTTGCCGGAATAATTGGCCGGCGGATAAAAGCCGCCGCGCGACGCGGCGGTGTGGGGCGGCACGTGCAGCTTGGGAATAAAGAGCCAGTCCCGTCCGTCCTGGGAGCGCACGAAGCCGTCATACAAATCCGTGCTGGCGGGGGCGGCGGAGCGCAGGCGGTCGGGGCGGGAGACGCGCTCCAGATGGAAATTGAGCGGCTCGATGGTGCGGGCGCCCTTGGGGCCGTATTTCATCACCTCCCGCAGGGCCGAGAGCCGGGTTTTCAAGCTGGTGGACAGTTCGTATTCAAAGCCCTCCGCCGGCGACAGCAGCCGCGCCTTGACGACGGCGGTCAACCCGGAAACCGGGCGGGTTTTTTCCGCCTGCACCACCAGTTCGAAGCCGGAGTCGGTGGCTTTGAAATCCACGCGCGTTGCCGTGTAGGACGGGTCTTTGCGCGAACCCCAGGTCAGGCCGATGCGGGCATCGTCGGAAGTGACATCGGGCGTGACGGTGATGTCGGGCTGGGGTTTGACGCCGATCCAGTGATCGTTGTCCGGCGTGGCCCGGAAACGCAGCGTGCGGCCTTGGTAGAGTTCCAGCACGGGCTGGCCCCGCCAGAGCACCAGGCGCGAGTCGCCCTCCTCGACAAGGCGGGGGTTTTCGGGCGGCGCGGGCGGCGGGCCGGCGGGAAGCCGGAGGGCGAGGGCTGAAAGAGCCAGCGCGCAAAACACGGCGGAGTGGAACGGCGTTTTTTTCATGGAGGGATTTTCAATGACGGCTTGCTGGGGGAGGGGGGGGGAATCGCGGGCATTCAAGCTGGGGGCCGTTGTTTTTCTTAAACTTCAACATCCATCTTAGAGCCTGTTGACCTATTGCCGGGATGATTATTTTTGGGCATGTCGCTATTTTCGATAAGAAAGCAAAGCCTCGGAGAGGCGGCAGCGCGGCCTGACGCAAGGTCAGGCTGCGAATGGGTGTCGGGCCGCGCTGCCGCTTTTCCGGGGCTTGCCGGCTGTCCCGTTTGGTTAAGGTCTTTTTTGAGGATGGCATTTGTCGGCAGGCTCTTAAACCGTGCGCGGGGCGCGCTCACCACACATAGCGGACGCCGCCGGTGGCGGCGCAGGATTCGCGGGCTTTGCCGGTGATGAAGGCAAAGGAGAAATTGAAGCTGAACTGCTCGGTCAGGCCCCAGCCGAGACCGGCGGAGAGGTCGAACTGGCCGCCGCGCAGGTCGTTTTCAAACACATAGGTCGTCGCATGGGCGGGGGTGCCGGCGTCTTGCACGCGCAGGTCGTAGCGGTTGGCAAATTCGTGCGCCACGCCCGCGCGCAGCCAGGGTTGCAGCCACTCGCCGCCGTCGAGGTCGAAGAGGCGGTGCCAGCGCAGGCCGGCGCGGGCGAGCAGCGACTTGCCGTTGTCGAAGGCGTATTTGCGGTGGCGTCCGTCCCAGCCCGTGCCGGTGGCGAGTTTCTGGCCGGTCAGCGCGGCGTCCGCCTCCAGCGTGCCGAGGCGCGGCGAGGCGGCCAGCGCCCAGCCGGCCTCAAGCGAGGCGCCGCCGCTCCAGCCGTGCGTGCGGAACTCGCCGTCGCGCGCGAAGACCCGGTAGACGCTGTCGTCGGCCTGAAGCAGCAGCGAGGCGTGGAGCCGTCCGCGCCGCATGAGCGCATACACGCCGGCGCCCTTGGCGTCGTCCTGCGCGCGGATGCCCGCGACTTTGCCCGCCATGTCGGTGTTGGTATAAAACGCGCCCACGGTCCACGCCGCGCCTTCGCTCTCGAAAGTGGTGTCGAGGCCGAACTGCACGAGGTTGGTGTGGAAGCGCGAGGCTTCGAGCGGGCCGGTTTTCAACTCGGTCTGGTCGTAAACATCGCGCAACCACCAGCCGCCGCGCCCGTGGGCGGGGGCGGCGCGCAGCGCGGCGAGGCGCTCGCGCACGCTGTCGAAACCGGCCTGGCCGGCGAGCGCGGCCACGCCCGGCAGCGCGGCGGCGGCGGGAATCTCGGGCACGGGCGCGACGGCTTGCAAGTAGAAGCCGCCGTCGCCCCGCGCCAGGCCGTAGTCGAACACGCCCGCCGTCACCGGCTCCGCGAGCGAGAACGTGCCGCCGATCGCGCCGTCCACGGTCACGACCTTGATGCCGTCGCCCGCGCCCGTGCCGGTGTTGTCGCCGTCGCCGCCGGCGTTGGTGATGGCGAGCAGGGCGGAGCCGGTGAGATCGCCGGTGATGCGGAGGGCGTCGGTCCGGGTGTCGGCGCCGCCGTGGTTGAGGACGGTGGACAGCGAGATGGTGCCGCCGTCGCCGGCGAAGTCGCCTTCGATGGTGAGGGTCCCGAAATCGGAGCCGCCGGCGGCGCGTCCGACGAGGAGGTGGCCGGCGTGGGCGAGGGTGCCGGCGGGCGCGGCGGTGGCGAGGCGGATGCGGCTTTGGCCGGTGGCGAGGAGGGTGCCGGTGGCGGCGGTGGTCATGGACTGGCCGAGCGCCAGCGTCTCGCCGGCGAGGCGGAGCGCGCCGCCCCGCAGATTATAATCGGCGGCGAAGATGTTTGCCGCGCCGGTGATGTCTCCCGCGAGGTGCTCGAACACGCCGGCCTGAAGCGCGCCGGTGATGGCCAGGCCGCCGGCGCCGGTTTTATGCACATCGCCGATGCTCGCGGCGGACTCGCCGGCGACGGTGCCGGCGTAGGCGGCGGCGCCGGCGGCCTGCTCAAGCACGAGCGCCGAGCCGGCGCGCGTGGTGATGGTGTTTGCGCCGAGGCTGGCGGCGTCGCCTTGGAGCGTGCCGGAGAGCAGCGCGATGCCGCCGGCGAAGGTGTTGCCCGAATTGGCAAGCGTGAGCGTGCCCGCGCCGTCCTTGATGAGTTTGCCGCTCGGGTCGGCAAACTGCGTTTCCGAAGGGTTGTCGGTGCCCCGGATGGCGCCGCCGCTGAAGCGGTAGTCGCCGGTGCCGGTGACGAGCATCGCGGCCACGACCACGCCGGCGTCGTCCACGGTGATGTCGCGGCGGGCCGTGGCGGCGTCGGTCACGCTGTCGAACGCCACGCTGTCGCCGTTGGCAAACTTCGTGTCGATGCCCTGCCAGTCCGCCGCGCCGTCGTTGGCCCGCCATGTGGCGCCGGACGAGCCGCTCCACACGAGGCTGCCGCTGGCGGTCAGGGTGGCGGCCATGCGCAGGCCGGCGGCGTCCGTCGAATACGCGACCGACATGCGGCCCGCGCCGGCGGTGTAATCCGCGCCGTTGACGAGGGTGACAAAGTTGTCCGCGTCGAAACCCGTCACCGCGCCCGTGCCGACGAGCAGGTAGTCGCCCTGGACGATGGAGGTGGAGAAATCAAAGGTGTTTGTGCCGGAGAGCGCGAGCGCGGCGGCGGTGATGCCGTCGTGCGCGGCGAGCGCGGGCGGGGCGCCGGTGGCCGCGAGGTCGTAGAGCAGCGTGGCGCCGCGAAGCGCGAGCGTGCCGCCGATGGCGAGCGTGCCGGTCGCGCCCGCGCCGTGCGGGCCGACTTGCAACCGCGCGCCCGGCGCGGCGTCGAGGTTGCCGGCCACGACCGCGCCGGTGCCGGAGAGTTGCGCGCCGGGGGCGACGGAGATGTCGCCGCCGAGCGCGCCGCGCAGGTCGAGCGCGCCGGCCTCGACGAGCACCGGGGCGAGGAAGGCGGAGTGGTCGCCGGCGAGCATGAGCGCGCCCGCGCCGGTCTTGGCGAGCGTGCCGGAATTGCCCGAGAGCGCGCCGGTGAGCGCGAGGGTGCCGCCGCCGGTGATGTCGAGCGCGGCGCGCGCGCCGGCGGCGAGCGAGAGGGTGTTGGACAATTCCAGCGCGCCGGAGCCGGCGCGCGCGGCGAGCGTGCCGCCGGCGCCGGCGAAGGCGATTTCCGCCGCGCCGAGCTGGTCGGCGCGGTCGAACGCGAGCGCGCCGCCGGCGATGTGGATGCCGCCGGTGAAGGCGTTGGAGCCGGTGTTGGCGAGCACGAGGGTGCCGTCGCCGGTTTTGTCCAGCCGTCCGAGCACGGTGGCGGGCGCCGCGACGTTTTCGTCGTCCCACAAGGCGGCGTCGGTGGTGATGCCGCCGGCGCCGGCAAACACGAGCGTGCCGGCGCCGGCGACGGTCAGTTGCGAGGCGGAGAGGCGCGAGGCGGCGAGGGTGATGGTGCCGGTGATGCCGGTGAATTGCGCCGCGTCGCCTTCGAGGAAGCCGTCGCCGTCCGTCCAGTTGGCCGAGGCGAGGTCCCAGTCGCCGCCGGCGGCGAGGTTCCAGCCAAGCTCCTTGCTGCCGTATTTTATCAGGATGGCCTGAAGGGCGGTGCCGCCGCCGACCAGCGAATAGCCCGACACCCAGCGCGAGTTCGAGACGGTCTGGCCGTTCACTTGCGTGAGCCATGTGCCGGTGTTGGTGATGCCGCCGGCGGAGGCGAGGAGGGTGTAGGTGCCGGTGACAAATTCGTTGAAGTCAAACGCGGTCGTGCCCGTGAGTGTGAGCGAGGCGGCGGAAAACGTGTCCGAGTCCGTCCCGCCAAACACGGACAGGCCGACGGTGGCGCTGTCGAGCGTGAGCGCGCCGCCGAAGGCCAGCGTCAGGCCGGTCGTCCGGGCGGCGCCGTCGCCGACGGCGATGCGCGAGGCGGTGGCGGCGGCCACGCCGTCGAGCGCGCCGGCGCCGGAGAGGAGGATGCGGTCGAGGGCGACGCCGCCGGTCACGTCGAGCGCGAGGGTGCCGCCGGCGCGCAGGATGGCGCCGTCGTCGAGCGCGAGGGTGGCGGCGCGCAGCGTGCCGCTGCCGCCGAGGACCGCGCCGGGCCGCACGGTGAAGGCGCCGGTGGCGGCGCGTCCGTAGGTGGCGGCGTCCACGAGCAAAAATTCGCCGGCGGCGACGGTGGTGTCGGCGGCGATGTCGGAGACGGCGCCGAGGCGGAGGGCGCCGGAGCCGGTTTTGGTGACGGTGGTGACGACGCCGGCGGTGGTGGCGTTGGCGATGCCGGAGAGGAGGGAGACGGCGCGTCCGGTGGTGGCGGAGACGGCGAGGGTCTGGCTGGAGCCGCCGAAGTAGAGGTCGTTGGGCGTGCCGCCGGTGGCGGTCATGTAGCCGGAGGTGCCGGTGGCGCGGATGGTTTCGGGGACGACGACGGAGCGGTTGACGGTGGCGGCGTGCTTGTTGCCGGAAAAGGTGATGTCGGCCTGCTGCGCGTCGAGCACGATGCCGGAGCCGATGGAGGCGGCGTCGAGGAAAATCGCGCCGCCGCTGCGTCCGGCGATGTTGTTGGAAAAAGTGATGCCGGTGGAGCCGGCGAGTTCGGTGGCGATGCGGATGGTGTTGACGGTGGCGGAGCCGTAGTGGATGGCGCCGCCGTCGTAGAAGGCCACGTTGTCGGCGAAGGTCGAGGCGCCGGTGAGGGCGATAATGCCTCCGGCGTAGGTGCTGCCGCCGGTGGCGGCGAATGCGCCGCCGTTGGCCGAGGCCTGGTTGCCGGTGAAGGCGGTGGAGCCGCCGATGAGCAGGCGGCCGGTGCCGACGAGGATGATGGCGCCGCCGCTGGAGTTGCGGGCGGTGTCGCCGGCGAAGTTGCCGCGCATGACGAAGTCGGTGACGTTGTCGGCGACGACGAGGTCGTTGTTGCGGATGTGGATGGCACCGCCGCCGTTGGCGGACGTGGTGGCGACGACGTTGTGGAGAAACTGGAAGCTGGCGGCGCTGCCGGAGAAAACGAGGTCGCCGGCGCCGGCGTTGACGTAGTGGTAGATGGCGCCGCCGTATTGGTTGGTGTAGTTGCCTTCGAAGCGCGCCACCGCGCCGTCGGCGAGGTTGAAGGTGAGGGCGCTGGCGCCGCTTTCGAGCGCGATGCCGCCGCCGTAGCCGCGCACGCCGGTGTTCAGGCCGGACTTGTTGTTTTCAAAGGTGACGGACTTGGTGAAGGCGAGGGTGTTGCCGCCGGCGGCGTAGATGCCGCCGCCGGACCAGGTGGCCTCGTTGCCGGAGAAGCGGGTGCTGCCGCCGAAGGTGACGGCGCCGGCGGCGGCACCGAGCCAGAGGCCGCCGCCGCGGGCGGAGCCGCTGGCGACGCCGTAGCCGGCGATGTTATCCTCGAAAAGGGTGTCGCCGGCGAACTCCAGTTTTTGCAGGGCGGCGCCGAAGGCGAGGGCGCCACCGGTGCCGCTGGCGTGGTTGCCGCTGAAGGTGGCCGCGCCGCCGAAGGAGATGGTGCCGCTGGCGGCGCCGATGGTGAGCGCGCCGCCGTTGGCGACGCCGCCGCCGGCGCCGGCGGTGTTGCTGATGAAGACGGCGTCGCCGGTGAATTTCAACAGGGGCGGATTTTCGAGGTAAATCGCGCCGCCTGCGCCCATCGCGACGTTGCCGGAAAAGGTGCTGGAGCCTTGGAAGGTGATGGTGCCGGTGCTGGTGGCGCTGGCTTTGCTGGCGTTGATCGCGCCGCCGGTGCCGTTGGTCAGCTTGTAGCCGGAGGTGTTGCTGATGAAGACGGCGGGGCCGCCGACGCCGAAGGTCAGGGTGGTGGGGCCGTAGAGCTGCATCGCGCCGCCGACGCCGGTGGCGGCGTTGTTCTCGAACCACGCGCCGCCGCTGAAACTGAGTGACCCGCCGAGGCCGTTGCTGGCGGCGCCGTTGTTGGAATTGCCCAGCAGAACCGCGCCGCCGTGCTGGGCGGAGGTGACGGCGACGCCGGATTTATTGCCGATGAAAACGGCGGTGCCGTCCACGACCAGCCGGCCGCCATTTCCGATACTAATCGCGCCGGCCGTGGTGTCGGCGGTGTTGTTCAGGAACACGGCGTTTTTGTCAAAATGCAGTTCCTGCCCGCCGCCAGCGCCGGTCGCGTCGGCCATGAAAATGGCACCGCCGATGCCGGTGCCGGTGGCGGCGGCGCGGTTGCTGTCAAAGATGGCGTCGCCGGTGAACTTGAGCGAATTGATCCCGATGTAGATGGCGCCGCCGCGACCGTTGCCGCCGAGGGCGGCGTTGTCCTTGAACACCACGTCGCCGGTGATGTTGATCCAGACTGATTGCGTGCCGGTGCCCTGTGCCAAGAGCGCGCCGGCGGGGTTGTTTCTGTTGCCGCCGGTGATGATGATCTTGTCGAGGTTGAGCGTGATGTCGTCGGTGACGGACTGGTTGATGGTGATGAGGTGGTAGTTCGCGGTGGTCTGGGTGATCACGGCCCAGCCGCCGCCGGCGGCGCGCAGGGTGGCGTTGTTTCTGTCGAGTTGAACGGTGGCGGCGTTGTTCACCC
>JAIRTK010000482.1 GCA_031254955.1 Opitutaceae bacterium | reverse complement strand
CTTCAGCCGTAGGCATGGATTGGGCGGAGGATTGTGGTTGCCCGATGGATGCGGAAAACAAAAGGGTGCCTGCTATAAAAATAGCATGTTTTGCGCGGCACTGAATGCTGGTTCTCATTATTCGTTGCTTTTTACCCAACCTATAAACGCATTGTATAATGGATACCATACATTCCTGTCGTTGGCTCCGGTCATGATGCCGGAAAATGATGTTATGTTCACCTCGGCGGTGAAGACTTCGGCGCCCGAGTCGGACTGGCAGGCTTTAAGCTGGATGTATCTTTTGCCGTCCGCGACGCGCTCATCCGGCCTTAGCACGAGGAAGGGTTTGTAATTGCCGGAGATTCTTTTCCAAGAGGCGGGATTTGCGAAATCGTAGGCGATGCCGGCTCTGTTTTCCTTTTTCAAAAGCTCCTCCATGTCGTGGCCATCCACCACGGTGGTGAACCAGCCGAAGGCGATCGTCTGGTCCCTGAAGAATGTGCCGCCCAGCGTGAGGATCAGGTCGCGGTAGTTTGCCAGGTCGATTTTTTCACTTTTGACGACGGTGGCGATGGCGGCGGAGCGGGTCGGGATGTGGCCGGTTTCCGGATCAACCGGCTTGTGTTTTCCCGCGGTCGCACAGCCAGCGACCAGGAGCGCGGCAAGCACGAGCGGAAAGAGGGCGGGATGTTGTTTTTGCATGGGGAGTGTTCTCATCTTTGATCTGTTTACCAGATTTCCCTGTGGTAAGAGGCCAAAAGGGGTCGGGCCGAGAATTGTTGATTTTTCCCGGGCGCGATGTCGGGAGGGTCTGCTGCGGGTTGAAGGTATAAAGGGCAAAATGTAAGACATGGGACGAGTCTTAAAGGAGCAAGCACGGCTTGGGTCAATTCAGAAATCAACAATTTTCGGCCCGACCCCTTTTGGCCCCTCCCTAGTTTTGACCTTCACGAATAACTAACATAGCAGCATCCGATTAATTTTCCATTCCTATTAAAAATATAAATAAAACGAGTTTCACCATAATTATATGGCAAAACCATCACCATGATTACTTCATTTCCCTTCATTTCGAATAATATTTCTGCCTCAACCCCCGCCAACCACAAGTCGAATCGTATCCTACCGGCGTATTTATCGCGCACCGAGAAGCTGTGGACTGGACTTGAAACGGCTTTCCTGTATGAATCTAAATATGAGGAAGATCCAATAGGAATGGCATGGAGGTAAAATGAGAATAAAAATCCTTTTGTTAAATATAATAAAGAGATTATTAGGATTGCAAAAATTAATAAAATCCGTCTTTTCACTTTCTGCCTTTCGAACGTTCCTGTCGTTGCTCTTTGCCCTTCTTTTCAAATGGATGTTGCCTGCCTGCACTTAGTTCTGATTCAATATGGGCGATATCCCGCGGGGTGTAATATGAATATCGTAATGGATATCCATAATGAGCACGTGCAATATTTTCATAAAACAACGCTGGAATTTCCACAATTGGAGTATAGTCCCCCGGTAAATATCCAGATTTGGCAAGGAACATATATATACCATTGGCCATTGTCTTTGCATGCCCGAGTTCGTGAATGAGGCCAATTTTTATGTCTCGAGGATTGCCGTCCCATCCCGTCATACTTGTTCTATCCCATTGAATAGTAGCACCCGATCCTTTATATTTAAGGTTAAAAAGGTGTTCAAAAAAACCTCTTTTTATTGTTATTATATTGCCTTTTTCTTTTTTCATAAAATGAATAGATTCAATTGTAAAAACATGTGGTGATGCGTCAAGATTATTCATCAAATCACGAATTTCTTGTGGTGAAGCTACAGATCGAAATTCGTTTAATACATCATGGGTCTCTTTTATAAATGAAGCCGTCCCTTCAACGATTATCTTAAGCCCTTCCGGATCAACAAAGCCCATTGGGTTGTTCCCGACGAACGCATACCAGTTCATGCCCCCCGAGAAGCCTATGGGGTCGGCGTTGAGGAACCGCATGATGCGGGGGTTGTAGAAGCGAGCACGCATATAGACCAGTCCGTTGGCATCGGTCATGCAGCCCAAGCCGCCGTGGAATTGAAACGGCGTGTCGCTGGTTCCCGTGCGGTAAGTTTGCGTGCCATAACTTGAGTATTCCCAGCGGTCGGTCACCGTGCCGCTGGCATTGGCCAGGGCCACGGTGCTGCCGAGATGGTCGGCGTGGTAAGTTTTTATATTGTTGTTGGTTTCCTCGTAGAGCAGGCCGAGACCCCAGACATACTTGGTGGCAGTTCCGCCCTGCTGGCGGACGAGCGGCTTGCTCAGGCCGGTGGGATCGACCACATAGCTGGCGCCGCCAGCGCTTACACGCAAGCCGTCGGGATTGTATGCGCTGGCTACGCCATCGGCACTGGTGAGGCGATCATACATGTCGTAAGTGTAATTGCCCATTGTCCCGTCCGGCAGCGGGCCATTGGCCATGTTGCCGTCGGCATCGTGCGCGACCGCGAAGCTGTTCCATGTCGCGAGGCGGTTGTCCGCGTCGTAGGAGGCTTCGTCCTCCGGAGCCTGCCAGCCGCCATTTGCCATAACGGGCCATGTCTGTGTTTGTATCATGTTTCCCTCTTGATCGTAGTCACACGACCGCATCCACAGCAGCATATCATTCGGACCGTGTTCCGCGATAAAACGCAGCTGCCCAGCGAGATCGTAACTGTGCGCGCGCACCGTGCCGTTGGGCCGCGTGGTTTTCACAAGGCGCCCGGCGGCATCATAATCATATCGGGTGACACGATTGGCCCAATCGGTTACTTGTATGAGGCGGTTGCAATCGTCATACTCATAAGCCACGACGGTGCCGTCGGGGTAAGTGAGCTCTATGAGGTTGTCCGCCTTGTCGTATTTGTAACCAAGGGTGCCGCCGCAACCGTCGCTGTATGCGGTGAGGCGATAAAAACTATCGTAAGCGCGGGTTGCCGTCATGGTGCCGGAGGCCGTAATTTCGGCCACACTGATGAGCTGGCCGCCGGTCATGTAAGCATACTCACGGGTGGCTTCGACCGCACCGGCGTCACTTTTGACAACCTGGGCAAGAACACGCCCCTCACTGTCGAAGACAGTGTTTTCCATCACGCGCCCGGAGGGCGCCGTCATTTTGGCCACGAGGCCGCGGGTGTTGTATTCGATTTTTGACACATGACCCAATGGCGTGGTGCTGGATATGGCAAGACCGTTCAAATCATAGCTGACTGTATATTGGTTTTCATTGCGATTCATCAACCCGGTCTGCCGGGAATCCATGTCGTAATCGTATAGAATCGCATTCCCCGCCGGATCCTCGACCGTCTTTGGATTTCCCAGATTGTCATGCAAAATGGCCGTCGAGTTTCCACCGGGTGTGGTAAAACTTGTGGCCAGCCCGTCCAAGTCATAAGTGATCATGCTTGTCCGTTTCAGTGGATCGGTGATCTCATTCACACGACCCGCGGCATCGTAACCCCATGACGCCTCCCCGCCCAGCGGGCCGTAGCTTACGGTCAAATTTCCTCTGTAATCGTATCCATTTTCCACCACCCTGATGTTCATGGGATCAGTGACCGTGATCACATTGCCAAGGGCATCACGCGTGCAGGAGACTGTCTTACCCGCCGGATCCGTGATGGCGATGACATCGCCTGCCTTGTTGTAGTAGATACGGGTCGTGAGTGCCGTGGGGGGGGCATCACCCGGTTCGGGATCAGTGCCGACGCCTGCATAATGGCTCCCCGCCCAGCGTGATATCGTTTCGAGCTGCCGCTGGTTGTTATACGCATATGTTGTGCGCCGGTTGTTCCTGTCTATTGTCTGCACCATATCGCCCCGCGCGTCAAACCAGATAGTCTCCGTGCTGAATCCCGACTGATTGTAATATTTTGTCTGCATTTTTTTCAGGCCATGGCCGGACACGTCCGTGTATACTAAAAAGATATGATTGTACTGGTTCTGTTCCAATGACGCCGGGTATGCCCGCACAACTCTCCCGCGGGTGTCGTAATAAGGCCAGGCGCTCACCATCCCCCCCGGCCCCGTCACGGATATAAGCTGATGATACCCGTTATATTCATATGTTGCCGGGTTTCCCTCGCCATCAAACAGCATGTGCGTGGACGAATCATCACTGCTGAAAACCCTCTGGATGTCAGCGCCCGCCGGATCCTTTATATTGATGATCCGATGGCGTCTGTCATAAGTGTAAGTCAGTGCGCGGCCTTCCGGAGATATTAAGGAGACCAGCCTATCCGCCCCATCATATTTGGTGGTGGTGACACCGCCCAACTCATCGATTTCCATCCAAAGCCGTCCGCGTTTGTCGAATAAAGACCAACGGGTGTGTCCATAAGGGTCTGTCGTGCGGGTAAGGCCCTCGGCCGTGTGGATTGCCCAGCGGCGGTTTTCATCGCCAAATGCGCACTGTGTGGACACCCTGCCAAGTGAGTCGTAGGTATTTGTGACAACAGCATGCCCCTCCTCATCCACGCTTTCCAGCAACCGGTAATTTTCATCAAAATACATCTTTGAAGCATGGCCTTCGGGATTGGTAACCGAAAGCACATTCCGGCCCGATTCGCTTGACCAATCATAATATACATAACGCCCCGTGGAATCCTTGACATGGGTCAGCGAGCTTCCACTGTAGAAGAATTCAAGCGTCCGATCATGGGCATCCGTCAAGCTGGCCAGGCAGCCATCCCCATTATAATTTGCTGAAATTTTAAATCCATCCGCAAGGGTGGAGTCGGATATATAAGAGAACCGGCCCCCGGCGGCAGGGAAGCCAATCTTCAGTCCTTTGTGGAAAGACAATTCCAAATAGTAGCCTTTGGGGGCGAGCGTGGCATCGACGCCCGCGGGAGGCACATAGGAGCCGTCCGGCCTTTTTACAAACTCCATTGTCCTGTCGCCCATGATCACCGTGGCGCGGCTGTCCAGCAACTGCCTGGCGCCCCAACACGCGGCCACGGCGGGCAAGACCCAATCGCGGGCAGTTCCATCGTAATCGAATAAATCATAGATTGCCCTGGCCGCCACCATAATAGGCGCCATTTCGGATGCGCTGGCCCGTTCCACTGTCATATCCGTCGGATGCCGAAAGCCCAGCCGGATATCGTAAGTGTGCGTCCATCCACGCCCCAGTCCGGCATCGTCATTTTTCGAGCGCATTGAAGAGTAGTACCTTGCCAGTGCCAGCCCCATGGGGGCGGAGCCGTCCCCAAGGACCAGATCGGTTGTCTTCTTATAAAATGCCCCGGTTGAAGCGTCCACCGGATCGCGCACAAGGGAGCGACTCTGCGCGGCGGGAGCCAGCGTGTCTTTGTCTATTCGCAAATTGTGCAAGGCTATCATGTCTTGAAATGAATAATTGTTACTGCTGCCGCTGCCTCCGCCACTTCCCTCACTGAGCATAAACCCATACATTAGCGGTGATGCCTTTGCCATAATGAAACCATAACCGGAATAATCATTGATTGAGACCGCCCCGTCCTGTGGAAGAACAAGCCTGTCATATGTCGCAAGAAGGCCCCCAAGGGCGTCTTTTAATTCGCTTGAATAGTTGGTGAGCTGGTCTTTGAAATTATTAAATTCGGCAAGATTTTTGGCAAGATACACGCCCTGGTTATTCTGAATGGTCTTCATCAGCAGGCCCACCGTTGACACCGCGGACTTCGGCTGCACGGACTGTTCTATGCACGTGTGTTCCATCGCGCTGATCCAGTAGGCCGTGATCAACGAGAGTTTCTTTAAATCCATGTCACTATCCTGCCCCCGCTTGTAAATAGTGGTGAGATTGCAGCGTATATCAATGGACGGCGAGGAGTATGCGCCCACGATCGCGGCATGCAATTGATTCTTTATATTATTGTTTGTCACGCCGCCCAGGGCTTCGTAAAACAACTCAGCGCCGACAAGATGCTGCATTCCGATGACATACTGCACATCATCATCCGTCAGAGTTTCATTTCGGGACAAAAACCATTTAAGCCTGCCGGCCGTGTCCCCAAATCCATAACTAATCAGATATGCGGCATCCTTAAACCGGACAACCGGCTTGAAACGGGCCGATTCCTCATAAGGAGAATTATTCACGACCACATGGGGATATTGGAATTTCATGGATATGGTCGCCTCTCCGTCGGGCAAGAAATTCTGCCAGTTTGCCGGGTCTATTGTGGTCTCGCATCCATTGTTTGTTGTGATTCCCTCGACGATGAGCCTTCCCTGTGTGACCTGGTATGGAAGATTCGACGCCCCGGTGTTCCTGAAAGAATCGGCCGTGTATATGATTTTGCCACCTGTCAATTGAGAGGTATACACACTTACAGTTCCATCACTTTTTTTACCGATGTTTGTGTCAATCTCTGCAAGAATAGTCATATGGACAGAGCATTTGGCCGGCATGCCGGCCCACTCCTGCGTGGTGCCGGGATTGATGGAGAACACCTGCGCCAATCCTTGCGGGAGAGCCGATATAAATTCCGGCTCAATCGTCATTGAGCCCGCGGCTTCCGCGCCGCCACGCCCATGCTCCGTTTTTCGCAAGTAGTCATCCAGTTTCACCGCGTAATCAGTCAATTTGTTATTAAAGGCATTCATATTTGACGATCCGGACAAGTATGCGTATGTGGAGGCGTTTCCTCCGGCTTCCGCCTGCAACTCGCTTTTGGAATATTCGATTTCATCAATGCCCGGATCCACGGGACTGTGAAACTGTTGCTTTTTGAAACTTGGGTCCATTACGTATTGTGTTCCGTTGACATTCAGGACAACCCATACATGCGGCATTCTTATGCTGAGACCATCCGAGCCCACATCATAGGGGCTCTCGAAATAATACATCGATCGTTGCAACGACTCCACGATGAGAGTCTGGTTTTCAACACCCAACCAAGCGCACGCATCCGACCCGCCGGACGGAATCATTGATATGCTTACCGATGCAAACCGGTAGGAGACATTCTGATATCCGCAGGCCGTAAGAAGCGCCTTTAAAAGCGCGCATGTGTCAAAGTCATTACCGGCTCTTTCCAGCCATGTCATGTGTGCTCCTCGTTTTGATCCAGGATACGGCACGAATCTGATGTTGTTTTTGACCCACATATAGGCGTGCCTTGCGGCATCTGTCGTCAGTTGCCCTTCTGCATTTTGCGCGTTTCCAAAGCCCTGCGCAAAACTGATCAGCTCGGTCGTGGGAGTATCCGCCGCAGTCACATAGCCGCCACTCGCGTAGTCTGGCGCCGCCGCCGCTCCCGCCGTCACCTGTGTCTGTCCAGCCTCGGAGTTTTCCGAACTCCCGGTTTCCTCCGGCTGCTCCAGCAGCTCATCGGGAAATACAGACGCGGGCTGCGGGCCATACGGGTCAAAAGTGTGCCATTGAGCATGCAGTCCAGATTGAAAGACAAATGATATGATTCCTGCGAAGGTGATGGTTTTTAAAAATCTCATTTTATGGCAGTTTTTATGTTATTGACTCAAAACATTTCCTTCTGGATCAATTGTAAACGCACGTTCCGGAGCGTTAATCAGTTGGCCATTGGCATCATACTCATACTCCCGCGTGCCGCCTGCCTTAAGCTCCTGAATTCGCGGGTCACTATCGTTGTCAGCAGCGGGATGCAATCCAAGGTTGTATTCGATAATGTCGAGAATCCCGTTGGTATTGCTGTCAGCCATACCATACGGCAAGCCGGTGTCAAAATCAATCTCTGTCAAGTTCCTCAACACCCGTATCTTGTAATGCGCCGATGAATACCAGCCGTGGCCATTTTCATCCCACGGATTTATCGAGTCCCAGTTTCTTGCAGTAGCGTCCGTGACATGCCCCCACACATGCCAGTCGCCAATTGGGTTTGCTGTGAATGGGCCGAATGTTCGACTCCCGTTATACCCATCGCCAGAATCACGGTTATCGTCGGTAAGACTTAAATATGTCTCATCCGGCCTCTGAACCCGCGAATAATATCGACTTGCATCTCCATCAGCATCCACTCCATTGACCCTCAAATAAAATACAGCATTGGGAGTTAGTTTATAAATCAATCCTTCCAGTTGCAACGGATTCCCTTGCTCGTCCAGCACTTGCACTGATCCTGTCGGGTTGTGGCGAACGTTTACAGATATTCGCATATCGGCAATGCCACCGAACGGACCGCCGGCGTATCCCGGCCAGCCGGAAATGCCGTATTGGTGCCCGCCGGGAGTTGTTCCGGTAAACGCTTCCGCGTATATCGTGTGCGGACCCGCTCCGGATGACGTCCATGTCACAGTGCGCCCGGACATAACAGTGGTGGCCACAGCAGGAAGCATTGCCGCGCCACCCGATATGGTAAAGAGCGAGGAGTCTGGAGAGTAACCGCATATGTTATGCTCCGAGAGCCAGCCGTCGGCGGTTGCCGTGCTGGTCACGGAAATGGTCTCACCTGCATATACCGTCATGCTCCCGCTGGCGCCGGCACTTATCTGACCATTCGCCGTCGATGCCGCGATGCTTAGCGACGTAACCGGTCCGGGGGGAGGTGAAGACGGGGACGTGACCGTGAGAGTGCAAGCAGGTGAGATTATGTCTGTGGGGACGCCACAATAGGAGTTATAAGGATCGTCATCAGAGCATTCCAAAGCAATTTGAAATTGATAGACACCGGCGGGAATCTGGACGAGATCGGGGTCTTTGCCATAGCCTTGGATGATAACATGGGAGCTATAGGAGAGACCTGGGGCGATGTTAACGCTGGCCACGGATGTGAAGGTGTCCAGGGTAAGGGAGCCGACCGAGGCCGTAATGTTTTGGGCCGTGACGCCAGCCGGCAGAACATGCAGGGTATAAGGGCCGGCCATGTTGGAGTTTGCCCATTCATCGTTGCCAAGTTGTATGTAGTAGATATGGTAATCGCCGGCATGGGGCGGCGTCCATGATTCAGATTCAGAATCACCATAGCCGGAGACTGTCACCCAGCCGGTGTGATCGCTGATCATGTATTGGTATGGGTGGATGTTGTCGTAGTTGTCCATGCCGACACCTCGTGCGCTCTCTGCGAAGCTGGAGTAGTCCACGCCAGGCCATATTGCCTGATTTTCGTAGAGAGACACATCCCAGCCCTGAATGGTGTTGGGAGTGGTGCCAGTGGTGGTGGTAACCCCGACATGCATGATCGCCGGAACCGACATCACATCGCCCATGGAACGGCATAGGAAATAATAATGACACACGTTGGGATCGAGCGTGTAGGAAAATGAAGCTGACGTGCCGGATGTGGAATATATGGGCTGCCAGGTGTTGCTGCCCAACAGCCAGTCGCTTTCGGTTTGGCCAGACATCCCACATAGCGAGATGCCCGAGAAATGGTTATTGGGCGAGGATGCCGACATGTTGAATGTCAGGGATGCGCCGCCTTGCGCATAAATGTGCCGGATTCCTGCCGTGGTGACCATTCCGTTGGCGCTGAGGGTAATGGACGAGGGACGGTAATCGGAAGGAGGATATCCAAAATAACAACTCATCCAGGTGCCTGATGCAGTCGCGCCGCTCGACGCATAGAATTGCTGCAATCCCCACAGGAACGGATCCGTCCCCAGATTTTGAAATTCCGACTCGATGCCGTTCAGCACAACCCAGTCCGCCCACCAGTCGCCGTTGGGCGCTTTGCGCAGTTCATATATCTCCAAATGAAAAGAGAATGTCTCACCATTTATGGAGTAACCCCACATGAAATCGGGATGTGAAAAATGCGCGATCATATCCGCATGCAGAACCGCAAGCGGGAGAACCCCGCCGTAATAATGATATTCATAATCACCGTTATTCACAATCAAGTCGCCTCCCTCGGCGGGGAGTGCATGCGGCAATCCCAAAACCAGAATGGCGGCAATGACACGCTTTGCGTCCGCGGTTTTCCGGCGGAACAAGGAAAAGGGCGGGGCAAGCACGTTGCGAATAAGGACAAAGGCCGCCAGATGGGGCGCGGCAAATAGCCAAGATGTGATATGACGCGATTTCATGAATGGCCCCCGGTTTATTTGGATTCCCCGGCGGCGTTGTTGACGCCGTCCGCGTCCCACGCTGGCGACTGATGCCCTGCCAGTTGTTTCATTTCGTCAAAAGCCCCATAGGTATTGTCGGGGTAATCCAGCAAAACACCGTTTTGGTCGAGCACCAGCATCGCAGGAAAACGGCTCACATGAAGCCGCTTCGCCGCCGGGCTGCCTGCTCCCTCATAGAACTGCCTGCCGGGCGGAGAATGCATGGCTGCGAATTCCCGCGCCGCCGTTTCGTCCTCATCAATGTTTATGCCAATGAGCGCGATGCCGTCGATTTCCGCGCAGAGCCGCAAAAATCCGATGAATTGCGGTTTTTGGAGCGTCCAGAAATACAGCAACACCGGTCTGCCGGATGCAGATGACAGGTCTATTCCAGCGGGCGCTTTTCCAAGCAGGGCATGTTTGTCCAGCAACAATTGCGCGCCGCGTTTGACGTCATCGGGAGCCTGCGGTGACTTTACTATTTGCGCGGCGACCTCCGCCGCCGACCGCAATGAAACATTGCGTGCCGCATTGAGCAAGGATGTCCACGCACGCGGTTCGAAGGGAAACTCCGCCGCAAGCGCACGGGCGTTTTCGAGCCTCGTGTCCGTGATTTCCTCCATGCGCATTCCGGCACGCAGTTCCAGGCGCGCCTCCTTGTGCATCGCACTTATATCATAACGTTCGACCGCGGGTATCGAAGGGTCGGCGAGATAGGCGTCTATTTTGGATTGTATTTCCGGCGGGACGCGGCCCCGTCCTCGCAACGGGACCAACTCGGCGGTCAACTCCAGCTTGCGCACCTCGTTGATGTGCTTGCTGCCGGGATGGCGGACGACAAAGTCGCGGCTTTCCCGAGCCAGTTTCCGCCAGTCGGCTCGCGCCGAATGGGCTGACGGCTGGTTTTCTTGCACAGTGCGCTCGCTCGCGCTTGCAAGCGGAACAGGTTCAGTCGTGGCAGCCGGTTGCTGACGGGGCGCTGACTGCATCGCCTGCGCGGGCGCGGATCGCCGTCGCGGAAACTTTGATTGCAGACCTTGCCATGCGGTTTCGGCGGAGTCGTTGTCCGCTGTTTCCTGCCGGCTGGCGATTGATTCAGTGCCGGCGCACAGGCACTGGATCACGCAGAATATAAAAATACGCGTAAAGTTTGGGCGCATGAGATTATGGGGGCATCTTTTCGGGACTATACAAAATAGAGGGAAGCCTGTTTGATTTATTAGACTTGTTCGGAAATCCTGGTTTGCCGTGACAGATGTTTCGCGGAGCAGGTAGGGAGGCCTCTCCGAGGCCTCCGCCGGGCGGAGAGGGCGATTTGAAATTTCATGGGGAAATCGGAGCGTTCTCACGGAGGCCTCGGAGAGGCCTCCCTACCGCCTTCGGCCATTTTTTTAAGCGTCTTGAATTTTGAATCACGACGAAACCAGGGTTTCCGAACAAGTCTATTGTTGTTTGTTGAAATCCGCGCCGCACACACGGCGCGGGGGTTGGTTTAGATGAAACGCGGGCCGGGAGGCCCGCGCTCCTGTGTTTGTCAGAATGTGTAATTCACGGCGGCGCGGAGGCCGACGCTTTCGTTGGCGGCGCCGCGGTATTCGGACTGGTAGCGCAGGCTCACGCGCACGTCGCGCGCGGGGTTCCAGTCCACGCCGAAGTCCAGGCGCCAGCCGTTGGCGTTGGTGGCGGGGACCTCGACGCGGTGGCGCGGATCGGGGAGGACGTCGCTGAAGAGGTCGTAGTCAAGGGTGCGCGTGCCGGACTTGAACTCGTGCAGCCACGAGTAGTGGAGATACGGGCGCAGCAGGCCGTGCTTCAAGGGGAAGCTGCGCGCGATGCGGACGCCCGCCTTGCCCTGTTGCGAGGTCGCGCTTTGTTTATACACAGAAAGACTGGCGCCGCCGCCGTTGCGCTCCTGGAAGGCGTCGGCCTCCCAGTCGAGCCATTGCAGGCCGAGGACGGGCGTGATCTCGAACCACGCGGGCCGGAAGGTGTAGGCCGCCGAGGCGGCGGCGCCGAGGCGCGTGCCGCTGGTGTCAACGTCGGCCCAGACGCCGAGGCGGGTCATGGCGACGCTGCGGGAGGATTGGTAGTCGTCGGTACCGTAAAAGGCGACGGCGTTGAACTGGAGGTTTTCGTTGAGGAGGTAGCGCGCCTTGAGGCCGAAGGTGAGGCTGTCCACGTCGCAGGAGCCGCCGGCGGTGTCGAGGTCGAACTCGGTTTTTTCATAGCCGATGAAGCCGCCGGCCACGAGGTTTTCGCGGATGGCGTAGTCGGCGCCGACGACGGTGCCGATGATGCCGTAGTTGGAATACGCGACGAGGTCGTCCTTGCCGCGGGAGGCTTCCTGGCGGTAGCCGTCGAGGAAGGCTTGGACGGTGCCTTTTTTGCGCTTGAAGGCGGCGTCTTGATAGAGGCGGTCCTCCAGGCTTTGCACGAGCGAGTTGGCGCGGACGACGGCGGAGGGGAACCAGGGCTGGTAGGCGCCGGGGGTGAGCTGATCGAGCAACTCGGTGTATTGGATGATCGAGGGCTGGTAGTTGAGCGACTCGAAGAGGGGGATGTAGGCGGCACGGGTTTGCGGGTCGGGGTTCACGGCGGTGGCGGGGTTGACGAGTTGGTTGTAAACTTCGTCCACTTTTTGGGCGACGGCGAGGCGGTTGCCGCGCAGGAGCGGCTCGCCGGTGCGCGCGTCTTTGACCTCGGCGAAGGGGGTTTGCTCGATGGTAACGACGAGGACGCGCTGTTTGAGCAGGTCCTGCTGGTAGGTGTGGTTGTATTCGTAGGTGTCCCGCCAGTCCCAAGAGGTTTTGAGCGAGAGGCTGGCGGGGAGGGTGACGTTCTGGCGGGTGACGGCGCCGGTTTCGTCAACATCCCTGAAGTCGCCGACGAAGAAGGGGGTGGTGCCGCTCGCGACGGTGTCGATGTTGACGGTCATCATTTCGTAGCTGACGGGTTGCGGGACGAGGCGGGGGAAGGTGTCGGCCATGTTGATGACGAGGTTGGCGAAGCGGGCGTTGGGGGTGGCGACGAGGTCAACGGTGGCGGGGCTGCGGATTTGCATGGCGCCGGAGAGGTTGACGAGGAGGCGGTCGTGCACGGTCGCGGTGACGAGGTCGAGGGAGAGGCTGCCGTTGAGTTCGAGTGCGGGAGCGGTGCCGGTGGCGATGGCGTTGATGGTGAGCGGGGTGTCGGGGGAGTTGCCGATGGTGGATTCGCGATAGCCGGCGGTGAGCATGCCGCCCTCGGCCACCACGATCGCGCCGTTGATGATGCCGCTGCCGCCGATGGTGGCGCCGCTGTTCCGGGTGGAGATGCCGCCGTTGTGGACGCCCTCGACGAGATACTGGGCGCCGGCATTGACGCGGAAGCGGGCGCGCCCGTCGCCTTCGAAGTTGACCTGGCCGGTCATGCGGGTGATGTCGCCATACACGTCGCAGGTCGCGTTGGCCGAGGTCTGGTCGGACTGGTCGTGGTAGAAGAGGCCGCCCATGATGCTCACCTGGCCGGTGGTCAGTTTGCCGTTGAGGTGCACATAGCGCCCGCCGACGTAGATGGAGGTGTTGGGGCCGGTTTCGAGGAGGCCGCCAATGTAGATTTGGGTCTGGCGACCCGGCGTGTAGGTGACGACGCCGGGGGCATTATTGACAATGCCTTCGTAAACGAAGGGGATGTCGCCGGCTTTGGACAGGTCCATGCGGGCGTTGTCCGTCATGGTGAAGATGCCCGAGGCGAGGCCGTTTTCAGCGACGCGGAGGCCGGCATAGGAGCCGTCGAAGGTGAGGAGGGTGTTTTTGCCGAATTTGTAATACGCGGCGAGGCGGGTCGAGGTGTCGCCAGTGGCTTCGGGATAGGTGATGTCGAGGGAGCGGCCCACCTGCGGGGTGCTGCCGATGAAGCCGTCGAAGGTGAGGCCCCGTCCGATGGGGTTGATGATGAGCAGGCCGTCGTCGTTGCCGGAAAATTCGAGAGTGTAGCTTTTGTTGGCGCCGGTCTGGATGCTGTAGAACTGGATGGTTTTATCGCCCACTCCGTCGTGGTGGGCGACGATGTTTTTGTGGGTGATGGCGTTGTCGCCGGGCAGGCGGACGGCGACGGTGGGGCTGTCGGGGACGACGCCGGTGCTCCAGTTGCCTGGATTGAAGAAGTCGTTGTCCACCGCGCCCGTCCAGTCGGTGAACCGGTCGGGCACGGGGGTGAGCTGGGCGCGCAGAGCCGCGCCCATGAATAATGAAAAATAGATGATGGATAATGCAGCGGCGAGACGGAGGGCCGGGGCGGCAGGAGTGGCAGTGGTGAGTGTTTTCATGTTCGGAAAAGAGATGGTGGTTGAGGTTGGCCGACTTAAACCGGCTTGATTCGTTTCGAGTCGGTTTAAGTCGGTTTGGGTCGGTTTGGGTCGGACGGGTTTAGAAGTCGGCCCTGAGGCTGAGGTTCATGATCATGCCGGAGGTGAAGTAGCCGCCGGTGCGGTCCATGATTTTGCGGTCGTCGCCGACATCGGTCATGTTGCGCCAGTCGAGGCTGGCCCGCCAGCGGCTGTTGAGCTTGTAGGTGAGGCTGAGGTCGAAGCGCACGTAGGCGTTTTGCTCGGTGATTTCGAGGTAGGGGTCCCGTCTCACGCTTCGCGCGAAGTTGTCCACCCAGAAGGCGGCGATATGGCCGCTGAATCTTCTGCCGTTGTAGCTGAGGCGGAGGGTGCCGCTGCGTTTCTGGACGCCGGACATGGGCACCGTCACCCAAGCCATGGGGCTGGCATTGTATTCGGCTATGGTCTGCGCGGTGGTGACGGAGGGGGCGAGCATGGTGTGGCGGTAGGCCTCGATCGTGGGGTCGGCATAGGAGAAGGCGCCGTAGAAGCTGAAATCGCGCAGGCTCTTGTGAATGATGTCGAGGCGCTGCCGGTAGGTGATTTCAAAGCCCTGGTTCTGGCCGCGTCCACTGTTGTAATAATTGATATTTCTCCAGATGCCGGTGCGCATCTGGACGGGGAAATAGGCGGGGTCGTCGTAGTAGAACACATCCGTGTTGTTCACCATCTCGACCAGGTCGGAGACCTCGAAATACGTGGTCTCCGCGTGGATGTAATCCTTGATGTCCTGACGGTAGAGGGAGAGGCGAAGCTCGCCGTCCCTCGAAGTGGTGTAGTCGATGGAGACATCGTATTTCACCGACCGTTGGGGCGCGAGGTTCGGATTGCCGGTGTCGAGTGTGCGTCCGTTTTGATTATAGACGGTCTCGGCGGTTATCTGGTTGAGCCTGGGGCGCCCGATGTTCTGGGTGCGCGCGGCGCGGACGGTGAGGTTGCGGATGGGTGTCGTCCACTTGATCTGGATGTTCGGGAAGTATTCGCCGTCGAAGGTGTGGGAGTAGTGCGTGGTGGTGAAGAGGGCGGCGGTCTGGTCGGCGAGGTCGTGCATGCCGTAGTAGGGATTGTCCACCTCGTCGAAGCGGATGAACTCGTGGGTGACGGGATCGCGCACGGGCACCAGGTTTTTCTCGCGGGTGGGGTTGCGCTGGCTGTTCGGGTTGGTGGTGCTGTAGATGTTTTCGATGCCGGAGGTGATGGCCGTGCCGTCCACGTTCCGGTCGGTTCTCATGCTGAGGAATTCCGGCTTCCTGCCGCTTATCTTGTAAACTTCATAACGGATGCCGAGGTCAACGGACAGGGTGGGCACGGGCTGGAAGACGAGCCGGGCGTAGCCGGCGGTGGTGGACTCCGTGTTTTTCTTGTCGTTGCTCATTATGGTGTAAGTCTGCACGTGTCCGCGGTCGTCGTGCTGTTCCTGGGAGTAAAACGCGTCGGGGTTTGCCGCGTAGTAGTCGTTGACGAGATAGGGGCTGACCCAGGTGGGGATGGGCGCGTCGAAGCCCCAGGAGTCCCTGAAATAGGGGTCGGAGAACTGGACGAGGCCGGGCTGCGCGGAGGTCCAGCCCGGCTCGGTGCTGCCGCCGGTCATTTTGTGGCTGCGCCAGTGCTTGGTTTGCGCGCGCGACTGTTCGCCGTAGCTGGCGCCTGCCGACAGGGTGACGGGGACTCTGTAGGAGGTGAAGGGGATGCGGATCGAGGTCGGGTATTCGACGCTGAACTTGGCGCCCAGTTTTTCGTCCACGCCGTTGTTGAAGTCCTGACTGAGGGTAAGCTCGCTGTAGTTGTCGAGGTTTTGGTAGCTGCGCGGGTCGGAGGGGAGGATGAGGGACTGGCCGTCGTGCGCGGTCTGGACCAGACGTCCGGAGGCATTGCCGGCGAGGTCGAAGATGTTCATGCCGAGGCCGCGCGTGATGTAGGAAATGTTGTAATTGTCATCCAGTCCGGGCTTGGTCTCGGCGCGGCTGTAATAGCCGTTGTATTCGAGTTTGAGCGAGCCGAACTGGTGCTTGGCGCCGGTGTTGAAGGTGTAGGTGCGGATGTCGGCGGCATTCACGCTGTTGCTCATGCTGACCGCGACACCGTTGGGCGAAATCATGTTGTAGAGGTCGGAGTTTGGGTCGTGCGAGCCGGCGGTGACGCGCATGGAGCGATCGTAGGCGCCCAAGCCGCGGTAGTCGTTGTAGGAGCTCTTCAAAAAGAAGGAGTGGTTCGGCCCCCAAGGCTCGTAGTCGAGGTTGAGCGAGATCATGCGGTTTTCCGAGCTGCCGCTCCTTTCGCGCCATTGGAGCGAATTCACCCTGCCCGTCGTGTCCTTGGTGACGACGTTGCCGGTCGCGGCCAACGAGTGGGTGTCGTAGATATAGCCGCTGGGCACGGTGTAATCGTTGTTGTAGCGGTAGCTGCGAGAGAATCCCACGTTGAAGTCAATCGCGAAGAGATCGCTGAAGTTTTCGCTCCAGGAGAAGTTGAAGCCGGGCTGTATCTTGCGGTCGGGAGTGCGTCCGCCGCCGGGGGTCTTGTCGAAATTAAGCTCGGCGGTGTTGAGGCTGAGGTTGCTCGTGAATATCATGCGGCGGCCCTTCTGGCGGAGGGCGCTCTTGGTAACGATGTTGATCTGGCCGCCCATGGTGTTCGCGGGCTGGTCAACGGTAGGAGCGGCGTTGATCTCGATCTTCTCGATGTTCAACATGGTGGCGGACTTGAGGTCGAAGCCGCGGCTTCCGGTGTCGCCGATGGAGGCGACCTCGTTGCCGTCGAGGGTGATGTTGGCGAACTCGGGGTCCATGCCGCGGATGCGCATGGAGGAGGCGTCCTCGCCGTCGTAATCGATGGTGATGCCGGGGAGGTTTTTCATCAGCTCGCCGATGTTGTTGTCCACGACATTGCCAAAGGAGTCGGCGGCAAAGACGGCTTTCTGGGTGATTGCCACGCGCTGCTCCTGCAAGGCGCGCGAGGAGCCTTCGCGCTCGCCGGCGACGGTGAAGGCTTCGAGCAGGTAAACCTGCGCGGTCAGGTCGAAGTCGGCGCCGACCGGGTCGCCGGAAGTGACGACCACCTCCCGGCTCAGGTCGTCGAGACCGGCGTAGCTGGCGGTGATGCGCACGGCGCCGGGGGAGAGGTTTTCGATGCGGTAGTAGCCGTTGGCGTCGGTGATGGCCTGGATGTTCGTGCCGGGGACGGTCACGACCGCGTTGGAGAGATACTGGCCGGTGGCCTTGTTGAGGACGCGGCCCGTGATGGCGCCGTTGCCTTCCTGCCTCACCGCCTGCGCGGAAAGGTCGGGCGCGGCGGCGAAGAGGAGGAGGAGGGAAAGCGCGCCGGGGAGGATGCGCTTGAGGTGCCGGCACCGACGCAGGAGGGCGAGAAACGCCAGCGCGGGCAGATACCAGAGACCGGGCGCACCGCCGCCGCCGCCACCACCGCCACCGCCGCCACCGGTCCCGACATCGCTTGGATTGCCGGGGCTGGCATCGGAGATTGAGAGATACGCACGGGCGGAGCGGAAACCGAGCGGATTGGTGACGACGACCCGGTAAAAGGCCACGTCGGAGAGCCGCACGTCTTCGATGATGAGCGAGGGTTCGGTCGCGCCGGGGATGATCTGCTCGTCCTTGTACCATTGGTAGGCGGGCAGCGGCCCGCCGGAGGCCACCACGCTGAACGTCGCCGTGGCGCCGAGTGTCACGGGCTGGTCTTCCGGCGGCGTGACGATGGCCGGGCCGACTTGCAGCACGCGGATGGTATTGTTGCCCGTGTCGAACACGTAGATTTCGCCATTGGAGTCAATCGCGAGGCCGCCCGGGGAGGCCAGCAGGGAATTGACGGCGTTGCCGTCCATGTTGCCGGAGAGTTCGGCCAAGCCGGCGAAGGTAATGACGGCGCCGGTCTCCGGGTCAACGGAGCGGATGGTGTGGTTGTCGGTGTCGGCCACGTAGAGCACGCCAGCGCTGTCAACGGCCAGGCCCTTGGGCGTCTTGAAACGGGCGATGGCGGCGACGCCGTTCGCGGTGCCGGACACGCCGGGGGAGCCGGCGAGGGTCGTGACGGCGCCGCTGGAGAGCACGATGTCGCGGATGGTGTGGTTGCCGGTGTCGGCCACGTAGAGGCGCCCGCCGTCGACGCTGAGCGCGAGGTCATGGGGCTGATTGAAGGCGGCGGCCTCTCCCGTGTCGTCGGTGGAGCCAGCCGCGCCGGTGCCGGCGACGGTGGTCATGGACCCGGTGGCGGAATCGACCTTGCGGATGAGGTGGTTGCCGGTGTCGGCCACGTAGAGATTGCCGGCGGCGTCGAGGGCGAGGCCGTGGGGGGCATTGAGCGCGGGCGAGCCTGTGAGGGCGAGCGTGGTGACGTCGCCGGTGGCGGTGTCGATTTTCTTGATGACACTGGAGACGCTGTCGGCTGTGTAGAGCGTCGTGCCCGCGGCGTCGATAACGAGGGTGAATATCTGGCCGAGGCCGGTGGCGAGGGTCGAAACCGTGCCGTCGAGCGCGATTTTGCGGATGCTGCTGTTGAGGGTGTCGGCGATGTAGAGGTTGCCGTGCGAGTCGGCGACGCCGCCGGCGGGGGCGTTGAAGAGGGCGGCGGTGGCCGGACCGTCGGCATTGCCGGGCGAGCCGGCGGCGCCGGCGAGGGTGCCGAGCGAGGAGGCGGCGCTGATGGTGAAGCGGGCCTGCCTGGCGCCGGCGCCGGTGATGTTGGTGGCGACGAGGGCCACGTCGTAGACGCCGGCGGCTTGCGGCGTGCCGGTGATCTCGCCGCTGGCGCGGCTGACGTTGAGGCCTTGAGGGATGTTGGTGACACCGTAGCCGGGCTTGTAGGCCGGATACATGTTGGAGGCGGTGATGACCGTGGTGAAGGGCACGCCGACCATGCCGAGGTATTCCGTGCCGCTCGTGACCACCGGTTCCGGCGGGTTGACCGTGATGGTCAACGGGAGGGCGAACCTGCCGGTCCTGCCGTCGGCGCGGATGGTGCCCGTGAGCAGCAGGGGCGCGTCGCCGGAGGTGGCGACGTTCGGGAAGGTGCCGGTGATGAGGCCGGTGACGGCGTCGAGGGAGATATAATTCACCGCCGTGCCGGTGATGCTCAAGGGATCGGTGGTCTCATAGAAGGTCGAGCGCCAGTAGCCTGTCGGCTCGTTGGTCGCCTCAATCTGGTAAAAGAAGGGCCTGTGCTGAATGGCGATCGTGCCGCTCGGCGAGATGATGACCGGGGGCGGAAGCGTGACTTCCAGATGCAGCGTCGCCGAGCCGGTGCCGGCGAGATTGGCGGCGGTGACGGGAATGGCATAGTCGCCCAGCACCTCGGGAATGCCGGAGATAAGCCCGTCGGCGTTGACGGTGACGCCGTTGGGCAGGCCGCTCGCGGTGAAATGAGTCGGGAGGTTGGTCGCGATAATCTGCACCGCCATCTGCCGGCTCCTGGTCGCGGCCACCGTGCCGGTCACGGGAATGTTGTTGAAGTGCGTGATCACCGGCGCCACCACCGAATACGCGGCGGGATAAATGACCATTTCCAGTTTCTTCACGGTGTCGCCGCTGGCGTTGCCGAGGATGACTGTGACCAGCGGGTAATAGTCGGGCGCCGGCGTGTCGCCCGCATCCACATCGACATTATAAAAACCCCACTGGGTGGGCGTGCCGGTGATGAGGCCGGTGGCGGCGTTGAAGGTGAGGCCGGGGGGCAGGTCTTCCACGGTGATTTGCGTGGGCGAGGCGGGGTCGCTGGTGGCCTCGATGGTGTAGGAGAAGGGCTGGCCGACCATCCCGTCCGCGCGGCTTGGGCCGGTGAATTTCGGCACCGGTATCGCGCCGCCGGTGACGGTGGCCTGGAGGCGGTTGCTGTCAATATACTCAAGCTGGACGTGGAGCAGCGGGTCCTCGGGATACGTCCAAACGGGTTGCGGCCTGCCGGCGAACTCGTTTTCGCCGAAGAGCAGCGTGTAAACGCCGTTGGCAATCCTGCCGCTGCCGGTGACGACGGGACGGACTTCGACGGAGCCGCCCTCGAACCGCACCAGGCCGCTGACGGACAGGCCGGCGAGTTCGCCGGTTTCCGGGTCGGCATCGACCAGAAGCACCGCGCCATCCTGGAAAGTGACATTGGGCGCGATCACGCCCGCGCCGCCGAAGGCCGCGCCGGGGTTGACCGTGATCGCCGCGGTGGACTCCAGGCTCGCGAAACGGCCCGTCTTGGTGAGGCGCAGCGCGCCGGAGGCGACCGTCGTGGGGAAGATGTAGTTGTGCGAGCCGGAGAGCGTGAGCATGCCCGTGCCCTCCTTGACCAGCTCGGCCTTGTTATACGTGGTGGCGGCACCGACCGCCCAGTCGCCGATGGCGCCGGCGTAGTGGGTGTCGAGGTTTTTGCGTCCGATGCGGTAGATGCTGTTGGGCTTGCCTGTCGGGCCGTTCACGCCGCCGTTGAGCGTGGCGTCGAAACTGTCACCGGCGAGCGCGCCGATGTAGATGGTGTTGCCGCCGGAGTTGGTCGAGGGGCGCATGTTGATGCTGCCCTCGATGGTGAGCGTCATGCTGGCGAGGTTTGTGCCGAAGTTCCAGTTGTTGGAACTGGGCAGCGAGGCCTGGCCGCTGCCGCTCAGGACCAGCGTGCCGTTGAAATTCTCGCCGTTGAACACGTGGTTGGCGGGTTGATTGGCGTTCCTAAGCTCCAAGGTGCCGGAGCCTTCCAGATTGCTGTTGAGCGAGTAGGCGTAACGCAGGTCCATGAGCGCGTAGATGCCGTTCGGCACGACGAGGGAGTTTTCAAAATAAATCCTGGATCTGCCCACCGTGGGGTCGAAGAGCAGCGAGCCGCCTTCGAAGATCAGCGCGCCGGTCCTGGGCGTGCCGGTCTGCGCCTGAAACCCGTCGTCCGCCTTGTAAACGCCGGAGATGATGCGGGTAATGCCGCCCCAGCCGCGGGCGTCGCGGGCGGCGATGCCCACGGTGCCCGTGCCTATCAGACGCAGTTCCCGCGTGCCGCTCACGCCGAAGGAGGCCGTGTCCGACACCTGAATCGTCAGCGCGCTCCCGGAGATATTAAACGTCATCGAATTGGGCGCATAGGTGCCGCTCTCGATGAGGATGCGCCGCCCTGCGGACGAGGAGTCGTCGAAATACAAATCCTGCCCGTCCGTGTAGGCGGCGGGGGTGTTGCCCATCCTCCAGTTTTGCATGGGCGGGTCCCAAGTCGCGGTGCCCGTGACGCCGGTCGTGCCCGACAACCCGGCGGAGCCTGTCCAGACCAGCGCGCCGGCGGGCGCGTCGCCGTAGGTGACGATTTTGAGGGTGAAGGGGAAGCCCAGGCCCGCCTCGTTTTCCGCGACAAGCTCCATGTAAAGCGAGCCGGGCGCGGACGGCGTGCCGGTGATCCGCCCGGTGTTTTCGTCGAACGTGAAGCCAGCGGGCACCTGATCGGCATGGAATTTGGTGGCCGGCCGCGTCGTGGTGGGCTGGTAATCCACCGACTGGCCCAAGGACAGGACAACCAGCGGCTCGCTGGTGATGCGCGGCTGCGGGATGTCGATCGTGATCTCCAGCGGCGCCCAGCCGGTGCCGGCGGGGTTCGTGGCGGAAACGCTGCCCGTGGCGAGGAGAAACGCCGTGTGCGTGGTCGTGATCACGCCCGTGCTCCGGTCAAGGGCGAACACCTCGTCGGAAAAGCCGCCCCAGTTGAACGACACGGGATTGTTGTCTGCTGTGATCTGGTAGCTGAACGGCGTGTCAATCATGCCTATCGCGGTGGTCGGGCTGGTGACGACCGGCGCGGCCCAGGCGGAGAGCGTGAGGTCGGCGGTGCCCACGCCGAGCATGTTGGTGGCGCTGAGCGTGATGACGGTCGTGCCCGTGCCGGCGAGCGTGCCGCTGATGAGGCCGGTGGCCGGGTCGAGCGAAAGGCCGTCGGGCAGCGGCGTCGCGTCGTAGCCCCATATCCGCGGATTGCTCGCCGTGATCTGGTAGTTGAACGCCACCGGCGCCGTGCCGCTGAGGTCAACCGTGCCGTTGGCGCTCGCCGCGCTGGTGATCTCCGGGATTCCCGCCGGCGTCCGCTCCGCCAAGGTGAGGACAAGCGTCCGCGTGTCGGCGCCGGCGCGGTTCTCGGCCTTGATGGTGACATTGGCCGTGCCGTAGAACGTGGTCACGCCGCTGATCTCGCCCGTCCATCGGTCGAAGCCAAGCCCCTCGGGCAGGCCTGTCACATCATAAGTCATCGCCCAGTTGTCCGCCGTGATGGTGTAGGAAAACGGAACGCTCTCCGTGCCCGTGACGGCAAGCGCGCTGGTGATGACGGGCACTTGGAGCGGGTCCATGTTGACTGTCGCCAGATAATCACGGCCATTCCCCGACGGAGCGAAGGTGACCGTGCCGGGAGGTCCCGAGTAGTCCCATGTGACGGTCGGGTTGCCGCTCACGCCGGTCGTCGTTCTGATGACCGGGTAAACGCCGCTTTCCAGCACGGCGCCCCTGGGGATGATCGGCTTCACCGTGAGCGTGGAGCCGAGGTTCACGCCG